>CAZKFO010000001.1:0-21790 GCA_964552145.1 uncultured bacterium
ATTAAGAGATAATGTTGGTATGTATCTAGACTTAACAGGAAATACTAAGTATAGCTGGCAAGTTGCAGCAAATAATAATTGGTGTGACTATAATGGGAATGACCCATCTCAGATTTTTTCATCTACTTTACCTGATGATACAAGCTTCTATATTGATTTAATAGCTCCTAAAGGAACAATTACAGTTATGCAAAACGACTTCACTCCTGATTTTTTAGATATATACATTACATTTGATGAAGAGATTAATTCTTTTTCTTCCGAACTTTTTATAACATATAATGATGTAACCACATCATCAGCTTTTATAGGTGACTCTGGTAGTAATATTTATCATCTAACAGAGCTTATACCTGGAGAAGGAGTGATTACTATTGATGTTGAATCATGGGATTTAGTTGGTAATGGGATTCTTAATTCTAAAGAAATTGTATATCAGCAAATTTTATCAAGTCAGTACAATGAGGTTATCTCATCTAGTGGAGGGATGAAACTTAAGTTTGAAGAGAATGACATTGATAGAAATGGATCAATCTTAGTTCAAGAGGATATCTATAACATCTCTTCTGAACTTATCTCTAGTGATAATCATTCTGGATTTTATCAAGTTTCTGGAGTATATAAAATCAGCTCAGTAGATATAGATATTTTAGAAGAAGTTACTGTTGAGATAAATATACCTCAAGATTATCTTGATTTAGATTACTGGAAATTTAAAATATTTTCTATAGATGATAATAATATTCCTAAAGATATCACATCATGGAATAAAGATGGTATAGTCATTGGAAGTTTAACAGATATTAAAGATATTGCCTTATATTATGATCCTCAGGCTGAATTAGAGATACCAGATGATATAAGTTTATTAGGAAATTATCCTAATCCCTTCAATCCAAGCACAATAATACATTATCTTGTTAAGCAAAATACATCTAGTGTTAGAATTTCAATACTTGATTTATTAGGTAGAGAGGTTAGAGTATTATATGAAGGTGTAGATGATATTGGATATCATGAGCTATCATGGGATGGAAATGGTGCTAGTGGGGTTCCTATGGGATCAGGAATTTATTTTATTAGTGCAAATATTAATAACGGACAAAAGTATAAGAAAATAATGAAGTTGAAATAATGAGAATATATATATATATATTAGTTTTATTGATTTTTGGATGTGAAAATCTTCGTGATGTTTTTGAACAAGAAGATGACCTCCCATACGATTACACAGTTGCTGAGGGATGGCTTAACTTTAGCTTAGATAATTATGAAACTGCCGAAGATTTTTTCTCATCAGCTTTAGCTATGGATGCAACATATGCTGCTAGCTATACAGAGGCATATATTGGTTTAGGTTGGTCTAAACTCTACTTTTCAAATACATTCGTTGGTCCTAGCTATGAACCTGATCGATATGCTTTAAGAAAAGAGTCGTTAGAAAACTTTAACCTTGCCTATCAGGAACTCCAGGATAATATGGAGTCAGATGATATCCACAAGTCAATTTTGTTCGCGGGCTTAACATATTCAAGTAGTGTCTTAATGTTACATGAAAATTATTTAATTAGTGATGATTCTGTTATTGATCAATATGCAGAGTTTGCGATAGAATACTCAGATTCGCTTATTAACATAGATAATGAATATTATTTTATATATGATTCAACAAATATAAACTCGAATAATATCCATTTATTAAGGGCAAAAATGTTTCTTGAGTTAGAGGATTATGAAAATGCTCAGGATGAAATTTTACAAGTAAACTTTTCTAGTACGGACATTACATTTAATCTTGATAGTTCATATCAAGGAGCTGAAAGTAATTATGACATGTATATACATATAGGATTTAGAGGACAAGATAAACATCTATTTTTAATGGATGGACATTCGATAACAAGGTCTTTCACTCCTCTCTTACCTTGCCTAGATTTAATAGCTGATGATATAGACATAACCAATGATGAGATTGTAGAATGTCTTAATTATATGTCAAGTAATATTTTAGAGTATAGATTTGCGATTAAGATTCCAAGTATGATTAATAGTGATAGCTATGATAATTGTCAATTTGATTGGTATGATAATCAGTGTGTTGAGGAGTGGATAATTAGTTTTGAACAACTGAATGAAAATTTAGAGTGCTCTGATGATGGCTATAGAACTTTTGAAATTACTGGTGATGGAGATCCACTATCTGTATCATCAGTGTGTTATGGTTTTTGTGATTTGTGTAATTATGAGTAAACATACTGTTACAGTAAAGTTGTAATTAAATCAAATTCTGGTTACTAAATTAATTCAAACTTTTACTTAAGGAGTTCTAAATGTTGTTTTATTTGCCGATATTAATGTTTACATCATCTCTTTTATATGGAGAGCTTCCAATTGGTTTTACTGATGAGGAATGGAATAATAGAGGTCTAATAAAGGAAATGGGTAATAGAACTCTACCACCACCCTCTCCAGTTAGAAATATAGCGGAGTATGAGCCTATGCAGGGAGTTCTTATTCGTTATCCATTTGGAATTTCAACTTCACTTATAAGAGAAATGGCTGAGGATGTTATTGTATATTGCTTAGTTTCTTCTGGTTCACAGAATTCTGCTTATAATTCAATGAATAATGCAGGAGTAGATATGAGTAATGTGGAATTTATTCTTGGCTCAACTGACTCATATTGGACTCGTGATTATGGCCCTTGGTGGGTAGTTGATGGAAACGGCGATTTTGCTATTGTAGATTTTACTTACAATAGGCCAAGGCCTAATGATAATCAAGCTCCTTATAAAGTCTCTGAGCATCTTAATGTACCTTACTATTCAGCTGACTTTGTGTCTACAGGTGGGAATTATATGACAGATGGTTTTGGTATTTCTGCTTCTGCTCATATTGCCTATACTGAGAATGATCAGTGTAATACAAACAATCAATCTGGTATCCCATTACCGCCTTGTGCATACGTTGATGAGATTCTAGAAGATTATTATGGTATTTTAACTTATCATGTAGTCGCTGACCCTAATGATGAGTACATTGATCATATTGATTGTTGGGGTAAATTTTTATCTCCTACTAGAGTGCTTATTAGAGAGGTTCCAACATCTCATAGTCAATATGAGATGATAGAAGATGTCGCTGATTATTTTCAATCAGTTTTAACATCTGAAGGTAGCTCATGGGAGGTTTTTAGAGTATACACACCTAGTGACCAACCATATACTAATTCATTAATTTTAAATGACAAGGTTTTTGTTCCAGTAATGAATAGCTCCTGGGATGATGATGCTTTAGAAGTTTATGAGGCGGCTATGCCAGACCATGAGATTCTTCCTTTTACTGGATCATGGCAATCTACTGATGCCCTACATTGTAGAGTTAAGGGGATACCAGACTTAACCTATACTCCATTTAATACCGGTGATGTTAATATGGATGGATCTTTAGATATTTTAGATGTAGTAGTTTTAGTCAATTTCGTTCTTGGCTCAGATACTCCAGATGCCACTCAATCTCAGTTATCTGATATTAATGATGATCAAATTGTAAATATTTTAGATATAATACTTCTTGTTAATTTTATTATAGGGGAATCAAATGAATAATTTCTCTATCTTTGTAGCTATCTTTTTAAATATTTTATTTTGTTCTCAGAATTATATGCAGATTAAGGTGGATTATGTGAGTGATGATGATATAGCATTGTTTCAAAATTCTGGGATTAATATTGATCATGCGATATATCAAAAAGGGAGACATATTGAATTTGCAATTTCTGAATATGATGTTGAGAAATTAATTAATCTTGGATATAGTTATCATATTATCCATGAAAATTTAGAATCTTTTTATGCAAGCAGATTAACAGATAATTATACAAGAGAATTTGGGCTTGGATCAATGGGAGGGTATTATACATTAGATGAAGCTGTCCAGCGATTAGATGATATACAATCTGAATATCCAGGTTTTGTATCGGAGAAAATATCTATAGGAATGACATTCCAAGGTAGAAATATATGGGCGATTAAAGTAACTAATAATTCAAGTGATACTCAAAATAAGCCTCAAGTATTATACACAGGAATGCATCACGCTAGAGAGCCAATGAGTTTTATGAATCTATACTACTTTATTTACTGGTTACTTGAAAATTACGAGAATGATTCTGATGCTTCATATATACTAGATAATAGAGAATTATGGTTTATACCTATAGTAAATCCAGATGGATATGAATACAATCGTTTAATTGCTCCAAATGGTGGAGGTATGCAGAGAAAGAATATGCGAGATACTTGTGGTGGTGGAGTTGATGGAGTAGACCCAAATAGAAATTATTCCTATCAGTGGGGCCTGGATAATCAAGGCTCTAGTTCTGATGGTTGTGATGAGACTTATAGAGGATCAAGTCCTTTTTCTGAACCTGAGAATCAAGCAGTTAAAGATTTTGTAGAGAGTAAGAACTTTACTATAGCGTTAAACTATCATAGCTATAGTGACTTATTGCTTTATCCTTTTGGATATACATATGATAATCCTATGAATCAAGATGATTTAAACACATTTATAGAATATGCTCAAGACATGACTCAATATAACAATTATACTTGGGGAACAGGTCCAGATATATTATATCCTGTAAATGGAGAAGCTTGTGATTGGATGTATGGTGAACAGGGTATTTTTGCTTATACTCCTGAGGTTGGAGGCCCAGAAGATGGTTTTTGGCCACCAACTAGTAGAATTGTTCCGCTGGCAGAAGAAAATTTATATCCTAATATAAGAACAGCACTCTACGGAGGGCCTTTAATCTCATCACTTTTTGATATTGGTGGTGGACCATATACTGCAGATGAGATCTATCCTATAGATTTAACCTTATCTAATATTGGATTATCTGCAAGTAATGGAATAATTAATTTACAATTTTTATCAGAGCCTGGAATTGAGTTTTACAGTCAGGAAATTGATATTAGCGATTTAGATCCAAGGACAACGATAAGCCTTGAACAAATTAATGAGTTTACAATTTCACCTTTTATTCCATCTGGTACGGAAATTACAATATCATTAATTATGACTCTAGAGGATGGTTCTGAGACAATATCATCTACGGATATTATTATTGGAATCCCTGAATCAGTATTAGAGTATAACTTTGAATTAAATGAAGATATCCAAGATTGGACTATGTCTGGAGACTCTGATTGGTATATTACATCAGATAATTCTAATGAAGGTAGTAGTTCATTTAGGTCTGGATCTATAGGAAACAATCAGGAGTCTAGCACATCTATCACATTAGATGCTGTATCCACTAGCATTGTAGAATTCTCATATAAAGTATCATCTGAATATAGCACCTCTGGAAGTTATTTTTATGATGGACTAACCTTGTATGTAGATGATCAGCAGATAGGTCAGTATCAACCAGATAATGATGGACAAAGTTCATGGATTGATTTTTCAATCTCTCTTTCTCCTGGTATTCACACCTTAACCTTTACCTATAGCAAGGATAATGGCGGTGGTTCAACTGACTGTGACAATACGGGTTGTGATGATGCTGCGTTTATTGATAATTTCATACTATACTCATATGTTAATGGAGATCCTGTATTACCTGGAGACATCAATTTAGACCAACAGGTAGATGTTTTAGATGTGGTATTACTTGTTAATTTCGTATTAGATATAAACGAGCCATCAGGAGATCAGTTCTTAGCCTCCGATGTAAATAGTGATGGTCTTTTAAATGTGTTAGATGTTGTTCAAGTTGTTAATCTTATTTTAGATTAATAGATAAGAGAATTTTATACCCCTCTCTTATTGGGGTCCCATATATATTTATGCATTTGCAGTTGCAATCGGACATCTAAATTGTCTTTAAGCATCCAACCAGACAAACGTTCGAGAGATAATTTATTAAATACGGGAGAAATTAGAATTTCCCACCTTTTATTAAGTTTATATTTTTCTATTTTTCTTTTAACCCAATCATAATCTTCTTGAGTTTCGATTACAAATTTTATTTGAGATTCTTTATCTAATTCATCTAATATGCTCCACAAATTCTTATCTTCCATGCCACTTGAAGGACATTTAAAATCAACAATTTTCTTAACTTCTAGTGGGACGTCTTTAAGGGAAATTGATCCACTTGTTTCAAGGAGTACAGTATAATCCATGCCAATTAATTTATTCATTAGAGGCAGTATATTTTTTTGAAGCATTGGTTCACCACCTGTTACTTCAACTAATTTTGTATTCATTGGTACAATTTTATCTATGATATCATCTATACTCATATCATCACCTTCATAGAATGAATAATCTGTATCGCAATATGTGCATCTTAAATTGCAATAGGTTAATCTTATAAATGCACAAGGCAAGCCTGTATAAGTAGATTCTCCCTGTATACTTTTAAAGATCTCATTGATTTTTAAGGTATTATTATTCATTTTAGAATTTATCTTTTTGAGCCATAGTATTTAATACTTAATTTAAGGCTCTTCAAATGTGTGGAAATAATATTATTTTATAATGGACTCATATCCTAAACTATTTATACCTGGACCTACTCATGTTCCTAAAAGTATCATGAAGGTTCTTTCAACCCCCCAAATTGGTCACAGGACTGATGAGATTTCTGTTTTAATAGAATCTATTACAAGTAGAGTAAAAAAAGTTCTATATACAGATAATAATATATATTTAACCTCAAACCCTGCTACAGCTCTATGGGAAATGGGTTTAAGAAATAGTGTCCAAAAGGGCGCCTTGCATGCTGTAAATGGAGCATTTAGCTCAAAGTGGACAAAGGTAAGTGAAGCATGCGGATATAGATATAAGAGTATAGATTATAATTGGGGTGAAGGTGTAAAGGTTGAAGAAATTGATAAAGCACTTTCATCTGGAAAATATGATGTTTTTGCTATGGTCCACAACGAAACGTCTACTGGAGTTATGAGTAATTTGAATCAGATTTCTGATCTATTAAAAAATAAATATCCTGATGTTATATGGCTTGTAGATGCAGTGAGCTCTATGGCGGGGATTAAGATAGAAGTTGATAAATTAGGAATTGACTTTATACTTGCTTCTACACAAAAAGCATGGGGACTTCCAGCGGGATTTTCAATGTGTTCAGTATCTGAAAAAATATTGGATAGATCAACTAAAATTATGAATAAAGGTTATTTTTTTGATTTAAGTGTATATGAGAAATATTATAAAAAGATGCAAACTCCATACACCCCATCAATTCCCCATTTATTTGGATTGAATGAAGTTTTAAATATTATTGAATCAGAAGGATTAGAGAATAGATGGAACCGTCATAAAGAAATGAGAGATTATGTTATTGATTGGGCTAAGGAAAATGGACAGAATTTATTTTCTGAAAATGGCTGTCATTCTTATACGGTAACATGTATTGAGAATAGCAAAAAATGGGATATTAATAAAATATATCATGAGCTATTAAATTTAGGATATAGAATGGATCGAGGATATGGTGATTTGCGGTGTAAAGCTTTTAGGATCCCTCATATGGGAAATATCCAAATACAAGACTTAAAAGAATATATTAATATCTTAGATGAGCTTATTCATGTATAAGATTCTTATTACCGACCCAATATCGGACAATGGACTCAAAATTCTTGAAGATGATAATATTGATATTATATATAAACCAAATATTAGCGATGATGAGTTAGCAGCAATAGTACCACAGATACATGCTTGGATTATTAGAAGTGGAACTAGCATAACAAAGGATTATATAGTTGATGCAGTTAACTTATCTGTTATTGGTAGAGCTGGTGTAGGAGTCGATAATATTGATATAGAGGCAGCAACAAATTCTGGTGTTGTTGTTATGAATCTTCCTGATGGTAACACTATATCTGCCGCTGAGCACACAATGTCTTTGCTTGCTTGTTTGTCAAGAAATGTTCACGTAGGACATGCAGGATTAATGAATGGAGAATGGAAAAGACATGAGCTTGTAGGAAATGAACTAAAGGATAAAACTCTAGGGATTGTCGGTTTAGGTAAAATAGGTAGAGAAGTGATGAAAAGATCTCTCTCATATGATATGAATATATTAGGCTATGACCCATTTGTCAATCAAGATATGTTTGACCCTGATACCATTAAAATTGTTGACTTAGATAAGCTTACAGTAGATAGTGATTTTATTACTTTACATGTACCTTTAATTGATGATACTAGAAGTCTATTTGACCTTAATAGATTAAAAAAAATGAAATCTAGCGCTAGAATTATTAATGTTGCTAGGGGTGGTATAATTAATGAAAAAGACTTAAGTACAGCACTGAATAGTGATGTAATTTCTGGTGCAGCTATCGATGTTTTTGAAAAAGAGCCTCTTGACTCAAATCATCCTTTTTTAGATACAAAGAATTTATTATTGACACCACACTTAGGAGCTTCCACCATTGAAGCAAAAGAGGGAGTCTCGAAAGGAATATGTAGTCAAGTGAAAGATTTCTTGCTTGATCAGAAACTATCTAATGTGCTAAATATCCCAATTGCTGACATGTCTATCCTTAAAAAAATTGAGCCCTATTTAGATATGACTGAAAAATTAGGTATTCTACTATCTCAACTTATTTCCGACCCTGTAAAATCTATTAAAATTGAATGTTTTGGATTAATCGAGGAGTTAAAGCCTATATCAATATCTTTCTTAAAAGGATTATTTCATAGAGTCACAGATAATAGAATTAATTTTATTAATGCGATATCAATTGCTGAAGAAAGAGGAATTTCTATTTCTCATTCATATTCATCAGAGAAGATAAGTTATTCAAACCTAGTTGTGGCTACGGTATCAACTGATAAGGGTGACTTTTCTATCAGTGGAAGCGTATTTTCAGAAAATCATCCACGAATTATTAGTGTTATGGGGTATGATATTGATGTGTTTCCAGAAGGAGTCATGTTATTTATGAAAAATAAAGATGTGCCTGGAGTTATTGGTCAAATTGGAACTCTTTTAGGCCAAAACAATATTAACATTGCTAGCTATATATTAAGCAGAGAAATTAAAAATAAAACAGCATATTCTATTGTCAAAGTAGATGAAAAGTTAGATGATAATATTATAGGAGAAATATCATCTTTAGATGAGATAGAAACAGTTGATCAAATCTATCTATGATAAATAAAATAGTAATTTTTGCATCTGGTGGAGGAACAAATTTTATTGCTATTTATAAGAATATACTAAAGTCAAAGATTGTGAATTCTAAAATTTCATTATTAGTTTCTAATAATCCTAATTCGGGAGCTGTTGAATTTGCAAGAAAGAATAATATAGAAGTATTTATTGCTAATAGGAAAACATATCCAAACGATGAAAAGTATAAGAAAACTCTTATTGACAAATTGACTAATGTGTCTCCTGATTTAATTGTTCTTGCTGGGTATATGAAACTTATACCTGGGGAAGTCACATCGTTATTTGAAAATAGAATTATTAATATACATCCCGGCAAACTTCCTGAATTTGGTGGAGAAGGAATGTATGGTTTAAATGTACATAAAGCTGTAATTGAAAGTAGAGAAAAGTATACTGCTGTATCTATTCATTATGTCAATGAACAATATGATGAAGGGGAAATAATTTATGAAGAAAAAATTAGAGTTTTTAGGGATGATACTCCAGAATCATTATCAGATAGAGTTTTAAACTATGAACATAAAATTTATTCAGTTGTAATTAATAACTTACTAAATGAGAGATATAATTAAATGAAGAAAAGAGCATTAATTAGTGTTTGGGACAAGGAAGGAATTATAGAGTTTTCAAAGTCATTAGTTGAAAGGAATTTTGAAATACTTTCAACCGGAGGAACAAAAGCACTATTAGAAAAAAGTGGAGTTGAAGTAAAATCAGTATCTAATCTTACAGGTTTTGGATCTATTATGGATGGAAGGGTTAAGACACTCCATCCAAAAGTTTTTGGTGGAATTTTAGCAGATAGAAATAATAAATCTCATATGGATGATCTGATTTCAATTGATTCAGGTGAGATAGATATCGTAGTTGTTAATCTCTATCCATTTGTAAATGAAGCTGTTGATAATAATTTATCTATAGATAAAGCAATTGAATTTATTGATATTGGTGGACCATCAATGCTTAGAGCTGCAGCCAAAAATCATAATTCTGTAATTCCTATATGTGATATTAGTGATTATGATAAGTTCATAAATGACTACGATCAATATAGTGGAGACTTTTCAGAGGAAGTACGTAAAACTTATGCAACTAAGATATTCCAAATAACTTCTAAATATGATTATGAGATTTTTAAATATTTAGGAGAGAAAGATCAGCCTGAAAGTAATATCCCAGATAATATTAATATTAATGTAAGTAAGGATGTTAATCTTAGATATGGAGAAAATCCTCATCAAGATGCAGGGTTCTATATATCACCAGAAAATAAGAAATTTTGGAGTCAGCTTCAAGGTAAGCAATTGTCATATAATAATTATACAGACATTGAATCTGCACTATCAATTGTATCAGACTTTGAGAGACCATCATGTAGTATCATTAAACATGCAAACCCATGTGGGTTTGGAATAGCAGATAATATATCTATGGCATTTGATAGAGCTGTTAGCTGTGATCCTGTAAGTTACTTTGGAGGAATTGTAGGTTTTAATAGAATAGTTGAGGAGGAAACAGCTAATAAATTAATTGGACCCTTTTTAGAGTGCATAGTGGCCCCTGATTACTCAGATGAAACCATACATATACTTAGTCAAAAGAAAAACCTACGATTAATAAAGATCAATAAAGAATATATCCATCCAAATTTTTCAATTAAAAATGCTTTAGGTGGCTATTTGATTCAGAATACGGATAATATTGCTACAGATTATGACTCTTTAGAATGTCCAACTTTAATCAAGCCTAATAATGCTATGTTAGATGCTATGAAGCTAGGTTGGAGATTAGTGAAATATGTAAAATCAAATGCAATAGTTTTTGCTAATGGGACTCAATTACTAGGTATAGGAGCTGGACAGATGTCACGAGTTGATTCTGTTAAAATTGCCATTAGGAAAGTTCAAGAAAGTGAGTTAAGTTTAACTGGAGCTACAATGGCTTCGGATGCTTTTTTTCCATTTCCAGATAGTCTAGAAATTGCGGCAAAGGCTGGTATTACATCAGTTATTCAACCTGGAGGTTCAATTAAAGATTCTGAAGTTGTGAAAGTAGCGGATGAATTAAATTTATCGATGGTTTTAACTAAAATTAGACATTTTTATCATTAGGTATTTATTTTATGTCAAATTATTCTATTTCATCACTTAGGAATATGCTGTCAGGTGATATTGCAATTGACCTTGGTACAGCAAACACCTTAATATGGATGAAAAATCAAGAAGTCGTACTCAATGAGCCTTCGATTGTTGCTAAGGATAAGCTTACAAATAAAATTATTGCAGTGGGCAATGAGGCCAAGGAGATGTTGGGTCGAACTCATAGTGGGATAGAAACAATTAGACCGCTCAAAGATGGAGTTATCGCAGATTATAAAATGGCTGATGCTATGATACGTGGGTTTATAAGGAAATTAAATGTTAGTAGAATTGCAAGACCTCGTATTGTTATTTGTATTCCATCTGGAAGAACAGATGTCGAGCAGAGAGCTGTCAAAGAATCTGCAGAGCATGCTAATGCTAGTGAAGTTTATTTAATTGAAGAGCCGATGGCTGCGGCAATAGGTATTGGTATTGATGTCAATAAACCTATTGGCAGTATGGTTGTTGATATAGGTGGTGGAACGACGGAGATTGCAGTAATCTCTTTAAATGGAATAGGTACTTTAGAAACTATAAATACTGCAGGAGATGAACAAACTGAATCTATAGTACAGTGGTTTAAAGATCATCATAAACTGGCAATTGGTGAAAGAACTGCAGAATCTATAAAATGCAATGTTGGATCAGCGATAAGGACATCTGGAAAATCTATAGCTGTTAAAGGTCTAGATTTGATTACAGGTATTCCTAAAACTGTTGAAGTTTCATCAGATGAAATAAGACAAGCCTTATCTGAGACTGTATTTCAAATCACATCTGCGATCAAAAAAGCTTTAGATAAGACTCCTCCTGAACATGCATCAGACCTTATAGACTTTGGCATTATTATGACAGGTGGTGGTGCACAATTAAAAGGCCTAGATGAACATATAAAAAATAAAACAGGTCTTCCTGTCCATATTGCCGAAGATCCTTGTTATTCAGTAGTTAAAGGTACTGGGATTGTTCTTGATAATATCAAAAAATATCAAAACGTCTTAATACAACCTTGATAAGATATCTTAATAGAGATAATTTTACTTTATTCCTCTGTTTATTTCTTTCTTTAGTAATGTATTTTACTTCAACTTCTCATATTGTTGATTATGTAAAAAAAGATATATCTGATTTTCTATATATTTTAAAATATCCAGAGAGATGGTATTCTGGTTTATTATCAGTTGAAGAAGAAAATAAAATACTAAATCAGAAGCTTATTCAGCTTAACATGTTAAATTCTGATTTGATTAGATATCAGAAAGAAAATATTGAGCTTAGAAAACTATTAAAATTTTATAAAGAACAACCATTTTCTTTAAGCATTGGAAAAGTAATTAATAGTAATTTTTCCTACCTCATGCGAACATTGACAATTAATTTGGGAAGTACTGATAGTATCTCAGGAAATCTTCCTGTTTTAGATGTTAATGGGCTTATAGGAAAGACAATCTCGATTGGAGAGGTAGCATCACAAGTACAGTTAATTAGTGATAAAAACTTTAAAGTTTCAGTAAGGCTAGGTAAGGATTTTTCCTTAGGTTTTTTTTCTCCAACACATAAATCCCTTGGTATAGTTAATGGAATTATAAAAAGTGCAAATATCCAGATAGGAGATATTGTATATACCTCAGGAATTTCTACAATATTTCCAGAAGGAATCCCTGTAGCTAAAGTTATATCTATTAATAAAGATAATGATAAGGCCTTTCAAGATATTGTAGTTGAGATACTAGCAGATTTAAATAATTATAATTATATATTTGTTTTACTATGATTAATAAGAGAATTAGTCCTGGTATGATATCACTTATTTTTATTTTAATAATACAGGCATTTATCCCTAGAATGTATTTAGGATTTGATATGTATGTTGCTCCTGATATTATACTACTGTACATGGTCTACTTATCTTTTATATATCAACGTTATTACATTATCTTGCTTGGTTTTTTATTTGGTTTTTTTCAAGATATTGTTTCACAAATTAACTTATTTGGTTTATTTGCATTTAGTAAAACGATAACAGGATTTTTATTGGGAACTATTGGGCTGTATGACAAAATCTGGAACAATCAGGTTAAAATTTTATTTATATTCTTTTCATTTTTTACTCATTTTTTTATTACTTATTATATGATGTATGATAGACTCTCAACTCCCTTTACTCATATTTTTAAATATTCAATCATTCAATCTTTGCTATCGATAGTATTGATCTTGATAGTGAATAGATTCATTTTAATAGATAATAAAGTCATTAAATAAAAATTGAATAGTTATATAAAAAAGAGAATTTTGACTACGGTATTCGCTGGATTATTAATTTTTCCACTAACAACATTTTTCAAATTACAAGTATTAGACTATAATAAATATAAGAAATTAGCTGGTGATAACAGCCTAAGATCTATTGAAATCAAAGCTCCAAGGGGAATTATATATGATAGAAATATGATTCCTGTTGTAGATAACGAGCCTACTTATTATTTAAAAATTGTTCCTGTTGATATAATTGATAAGAATACAGGAAATATATATGATAATTTTAATTTCCAACTTCTAGATAGTGTTTTAGAGTTAGGTAAAGAATCTATTATATCAAAAGTAGAACGATACAATAAAGGATTAGAAAGATTTAGGCCATTTACAATCAAGAAGTTTGTTGATTTCAAGAAGAAGTCAATGATTGAAGAACATATATTAAATCTTCCAGGAATCGTGTTTTCAGAAATTCCAGCTAGAGCTTATGTATCAAATGTAAATTTATCACATGTATTAGGTTATCTTCGACTTGTTGATAGAGAAAGGAAGTTGGAATTAAATCACCCAGATTCATTGTATAAATATTCTCTTGGAGATGTATATGGATTTAGTGGATTGGAGAAAAGCTATGAATATCTTCTTAGAGGGAAAAATGGAGCTGAGTATCGCCTGGTTGATAATAGAGGAGTTGATCATGGAAAATTTAACCAGAAAGATGGTGTAGATGTTTTAAATGGACCTGACTTTGTGACAAGTATAGATTTGGAGCTGCAATCAATTTCAGAATCACTCCTAAATAATAAGTCTGGTTCGATTATATGTATGAATCCAACTAATGGAGAAATTTTAGCATTTGCAAGTTCACCCAACTACGACTTGAAGTCTTTTATAGGACCAGTACCACAGAAGAAATGGAATGAGTGGAATGAAAACCTTAAAACTCCGCTTTTAAATAGAGTGATTAGTGGTACTTATCCACCTGGTTCGGTGTTTAAGTTAGTGACTTCAGCCTTATTGCTTGATAAAAAAGTAGAAGATACTAAATATGATTGTGATGGAGGTTATAAACTAGGATCAAGGATTATTAAATGTTGGAACCCCTTAGGTCATGGAATGCTTGATCTTAAAAATGCAATAAAACACTCTTGTAATGTTTATTTTTACAAGTCTATTGAAAATATTGCTTATAATGATTTAATTGACATGGCCTTTAAATTCAACTTCGGAAATTTGATTGGCATTGATTTACCTAGTGAAAAGGCTGGAATTATCCCAACTGTTAATTATATGAGGAATAAATATGAATATAGAGATGAAAGAGGCAAAAGAGTTGATTGGGCTCGTGGTGGAACCAAAGCTATCATGAGTATAGGTCAGGGAGAGGTACTAACTACTCCACTACAGATAATTAATATGATTAATTTAATTGCAAATAATGGATATTCCTTCACTCCGCATCTTATAAAAGATGGAGTTTCAAGTAAAAAAGATATTAACCTTTCTCAATCTACTTGGGCTTATTTAAACCATTCTATGTGGAAAGTTATAAATGAAAAAACAGGAACAGGTCGAAATGCATATGTTGATAACGCTGTAGTTAGAGGAAAAACAGGAACTGCTGAAAATCCTCATGGAGATGCCCATTCATGGTTTTCTGGTTATATAATTAATGAAAATTTACAAAAAATGAGTGTCGTGATTATGATTGAAAATGGTGGGCGAGGATCTGGTGTAGCCTCTAATATTGCAAGAGAGCTTTTTTATTATTTTTCAGTAAATGACAAATGGAATTAATAAATAGAATATTTAATATAAATAATTCACTAAGACTAAATGCGCGACTGGTGCTTCCTGTTTTGTTATTATGTTTTATTGGTTTGATCGCTCTTAAGAGTACTAGCGTAGATACCTTGGGTGTACACTCAATATTCTATAAACAATTAATATGGATTTTTATAGGGATATTGTCATTCACACTTTTTCAGTTTTTGAGATTACAAATATTATATGAATTTTCTTATGTTATTTATTTAGTATTAGTTTTGATGCTTATCGCAACTCATTTCATGCCAGAAATCAATAATGCATCAAGATGGCTAGTATTTGGTTCTATAACTTTTCAGCCATCTGAATTGGGAAAGATGTTTATGGTTATTACACTCTCAAGATTCTTATCAGATTACAAGGAGACATTTAGCGATCATCAAATAATTATTTTTTCATTAATTATTGTATTTATCCCAGCATCATTAATAGCGCTCCAGCCAGATTATGGTACCTCTGTCATATATATACTATTATTAATCCCAATGCTCTATTGGTGTGGAGTTAAAACTAAGAAATTATTAATTTGGATATTTCCATTCATTACCATTCTAGCTGCTTTTAACTTATTAACATTTAGCATTTGGATGACATTTATTGTGTTTTCATTTCTTTTAATGAAATTTAAGATAAATCAAATTATATTTAATTTTAGTCTTAACTCATTGTTTGGATTGTTTACACCTTATATATGGAACAACATGCTCCATACTTATCATAAAAAAAGAATATTAAGCTTATTTTTCCCTCAAGAGGGTGATGCCCTTGGAATTGGATATCAACTATTTCAGTCAAAAGTAGCGATAGGATCTGGAGGTTTACTTGGTAAAGGCCTAGGTGAGGGGACCCAGTCATTTCTTAGATTTCTACCTATAAAAGATTCTGATTTCATTTTATCTGTTATATCTGAAGAAATGGGTTTCTTTGCAATATTATTAATTGTTACTACATTTATTTTCTTTATTTATTATAATATTGATTATGCACAAAGGATATTCAATAAATTTCATTCATTGAATATTGTAGGTTTTTCATCTGTGTTATATTTTCATATGCTTATTAATTTATGTATGGTGATTGGCCTATTTCCAGTTATTGGCCTACCTTTTCCATTTATTAGTTATGGAGGTTCATTCTTACTCTCATGTTTTCTTCTTGTAGCTATCATTAATAATATTATTAATAATGATATATAATTAGATTTTAGAATTTCATTTAAATATATTAAATTATGGGGATGCAAATTTCTCTTACATCTATCTGTAAAGGGGCTTATTTATTGATTGCAATTCTATGCTTTGGTTGCTTTTCCTCTAATCCTACTGCTATTCCTGAACCTATTATAGTTAATCAAGCACCTTCAAATGATTTGGTTTATATGGAATCTTTAATTGATAGTTTATTAGAAAATAGATTGGAATCTTTAAACAGTAAGATAGATACTTTTGAATTATATTCGACTAAAAATACCAGCCAGATTAAGGCTATGAGAGATTCACTTAAGGCATTCTATCAATTAAATATATCTGGTGATACTTCTGATAAAGATATAATTAACTCTCTGATTAGAATACAAAGTAAGTTGAATATAATTGAGGAAAAAATATTTTATTCGGATAGTATATATTTTAATCTATTAAATGACTTAGTTCTTATTGAATCTCAAATTGAGAATTTAGATAAGAATTTGATTAGTATTATTGATTTGAATAATACTATTGATAATAATCACAATGAGTTTCTTGTGGAAAGTTCCAACCAAGAACTTTCATTTGATGATAATTATGAAATTGCTAGAGAGTATTATTTAAAGAAAAATTATATGGAGAGCCTTGAGATTTTTAGATATCTTGTTAAATTAAATAATAAGCATCCATTAGCTGATAACTCTCAATTTTGGATAGGTGAAATTTATTATATTGATCAGTCATATGAGATGGCTATTGTAGAATATAGAAAAGTATCTACTCTAGGCGATAATAATAAGACTCCATACGCAGACTACAAAATAGCTTTATGCTATGTTAATTTAGATGAAATTGATAAAGCTATAAAACAGTTTAAGAATATTATCTCTTATTATCCAAGTGAGACAGATCTGATTAATAAATCTCAAAAATACATTGAAAGGTATAAATAATGTCAAATAAAATTTACTATCTGTCATCTGAAGTAGATCCATTTTCAAATACTTACTCCCTATCAGAGTTTTCAAAAAAAACATGTCAAAGGCTTCATGACATTGATGATTTTGACATCAGATTAAATCAGCCAAAATATGGATATATTAGTGAAAGAAAGTATATTTTAAGGGAGGTTATCAGATTAAAAGATATGTTGATTGATTTTGATGATTCTCAAGAATCTGCTAATTTAAAATCTGCGTTTATCCCAAACACTAGGGTTCAGATATATTTCACAGAAAGTGAGCAATACTTTAAGCCAGTAGGAGATCTTTTATATAAATCAAAAAATGGAAGAATTTATAAAGATAACGATCTTAAGTTTGGCTATTTCTGTAAAGTTGCATTGGAAAGCATTAAAAGATTATTTTGGCAGCCAGATATAATTGTATGTAATGATTGGCAAACAGCATTCTTACCAACTTTACTTAAAAGTAATTATCATAGCAATGATTATTACAAGGATATTAAAACAGTATTTATTTTACATTCTATAGATGACCATAGAATGGTTTCAAGTAAGGCATTTAAATATCTAGGTCTACCTTCTAATGCGGATGTTATAGATAATTTGGAGCAGGCTATAAAGTATTCTGATTATTTGATAGTAGTAGATGATGAGAAAAAAAGTCTTGAAAAAAGGTTTAGAAAGGCCAAGAATCTTATTTCTGCATCTAGAAAAACAAAGACTACTTTCCTATCAGTTGAATCTTCTGGAAATTGGTCAGCTATTGCAAAAAAAGTTGAAACTATTTTAAGAAAAATATAGTTATTGTCATATGAATAGAAATAAAGCTATAAATAGTATCTTCCTTATATTAATTTTAGCATTATTCATATACTCATGCGAATCAGAACCTGTTGTTATTGATTCTTCAATTACTGATAATAATACATTTTTTATAAGTCAATTTTTCTCTATGAGTGGTGAGTCGGCTAGTACACAGTATCTAGATTCATCTGTAGGAGAAAGTCAACGTTTGTATTCTGGTTTATCAGATGAGATTAGTAAGACAACGCTACTAAAATTAGATTTTGATTTACTTAGAGAAAGTAAATACTGTCTTATAGACCCTAACGCTGGAATAGCAGATACTATTATTAATGAGCTTGATAGCATTAGGTTAGTGCTTAGGTCATTTACAAAGTTATTAGATGATAATGAAGAATTGCTGTTGGATGAAAGTGCACTTACTATTAGAGCTGGATTTTCAACTTCACCTTTACCTGGGTTAGATACTCTGATAATTTTTGATTCATCTGTATCAGAGCTACTTGCCTCTGAGGATTTATCTTTGATATCAAATCAAGATGAACTTCCTAGGGTTATTAATTTTGATCAGTACTTGATTTATATTCACTTACCATTTGAAGAGGATTGGTGTGATGATAATTCTGCAGATTATATTATCAGAGTGGATTACAATCCAGATGAGGGGCAGGAATTACAATATATTGAATTCACATCTTCACAGTACACGCCAGATACATTTAGACCTTCACTTGATATTTCATACCAAGAAAGAATAGAAAGTAGTGCGTGGCTTGATATATTTAGTATATCCTCTGAACAAGGAGTCTTATTAGATGGTGAAGTTGATGATGTGTATTATGTATATAACGATACCCTCACTACCAAATCCTCAATATTGCTAGCTAAAGATATGGACGCCAACTTCAATGAATTATTTAACTCTGAAGAATTTTCTATTCAAGATATTGACTTTTATAATTCATCTTCATTGTCAGCAAATCAGTTATATGAGCTAGAGATTAAAATTAATATTAATCCAGAGATTATCCTTGATTCACTAACAGCTATTCAATTTACTTTAGATAATGTTGTTGCAATTGGGAATATGTCTGACCCCAGTGGTGATAATTATGATGAGATAAATAATACAGATGGAACTGAGTCTAATTTTGAGTTTGATCAAGAAGATGTTGATGAAGTTCTAATTTCTGAACCATATGAGGATCTAGGTTTTGACCGTTGTCCAGATAAGTATGAAGATGGAAGTGGGGGGTGTTTATGCGAGGACTATATTAATAGCATCGATGAGTGTATATCACTTGAAGCATCAGAATTAAAGTATAATTCAACAGGAAAAGAAGGGAATGGAGTGCTCGATAGCGGAGAGAACTTCTCTCCTTCTGATGATTGCGGGGAAGATGGTTGTTGTGATAACCAAGAAGATGGAGAAGGAGGGTGTCTTGATTCTATTAATGAAGATTACAATGAAGAAGATAATCCTGACCCTAATAATGATAATTACAATCTAGACCCTAGTGATGATAATTGGGGCGATTGTGGCTCAGATGGGAAATGCAATGAATTCGAAGCAGAATATGACCCCATTGATAATCCAGACCCTAGTGGTGACGATTGGAGTGCAGAAAACCTTAGTGGCACTGAAGGAAATTCCATGTGGGATTCAGGTGAAAGGTTAGAAAATAATGGTCAATGGGATTATATAGATTCTAATGGTGATAATGTATTTGACTCAGATGAACCACACGAAAGATTTAATGACTGGGGAACAGATGGAGTTCCAGAGGCGGATGAGTCGAATTGCATTATCTGTATTGATGATTTAGATACAGAGTTAAATAATTTATATGATATGGGAGAGCCCTTTGAAGATACAGGTATAGATCGCAACATTGATGAGGATGAAGAATTTCATAATTCCTTAGGCACAGAGAATAATAATGTACGTGATGTTGGAGAGAATTTTTCTGTTTCTGATGATTGCGGGGAAGATGGTTGTTGTAATAATAAAGAAGACGGTACAGGTGAATGTCTTGATTTTATCAATGAAAGTTATGTTGATGGAGATGATCCTAATGGAGATGATTATAACATTGATCCTAATAATGATAATTGGAATGATTGTGGTATAAATGGAGACTGTGAAGTAGAGGATGAGGGGCAAGGAGATCAAATGTGGAATAACGGTGAGAATTATGAAAATAATGGAAATTATGACTTTGAGGGGAGTAATTGTGCTTGTGATTCATCTGTAGATTGTATAGGAGAATGTTTTTATGATTGGGGAGTAGATCAGCTTTCAGACAAACTTGAAATTATGAGCTCAGATACCTTATTAAGCTATAGCACACCTGGTATAGTCTCATATGAATTTATTGATATGGATAATATCGAGAATAGCTTAAATGAAGAGAATAATGTATTAATAGATATAATATCAATTACATCAAATTCAGATAATTCCATTTCAATTAGAATTAATATTACTTCTGACCAAGATTTTAGAGCTGTCAAATTTCGTTTAGGTCACATGCCATACTATCAAACTGAAGAGAAAATATCAGAGCGAACAGATTATATTTATAAGCTCAATGATACGATGTTATTTGAAGATATCTCTTTGTATGAAAATGCTTTTAACCTAGAAAGTCTTACTGAGGGAGCATTGGTAGTTGATTATGCAAATTCTATTGGTTTTAAAATTAGATTTAATGAGTTAGATGATTTTATATCTCAGAATCCTAATATATATATAGATAATAACCGCACTAAATTACTATTAAACTTTAATCATGCTGACCCTCTATTCAATTTCTTTGATGGCTCTGTAGAGTTGATTGCAAGCCAAGGAGACCATGTAATTAATCTGAGTGGTGTTATTTTTGCATCAGCTAATCCAGAGGTTTCAGCAGGTGGAAACCGAGGAGTTCCTTTTAATGCAGTCATTCAAAGCATGATAGATGGAGATATTGATCCTGCTTTAGATGTTACATTTAAATTAAATGGGTATTATAACAATCTACATAGATTAGTATTTGACAACCAATCTAATCCTCCAAAGTTGGAGCTAATGTATTCAAAATGATTAAATTTATTTATTTTTTACTGATTAGTATTTCATTTACAAGTTCACTTGAGATTTATGGTACTGGCAATAGATATGATTTTATTTCAGCTATGGGGTTGGGATTGGGTGGTTCTTATCACTTTTCAGATGACTCCAATAATATAAACCCTACATCAATATCAACATACTGGAGATCAAATCTAACTAGAGTTTCTCTATCTACACTATTCTTGAGTAATATATCAGGCCCTTCAAATAAAGGTGTTAATCTTTCAATGTTTTTGTTCTCATTTCCCATTTCTAAAAATAAATACGCTAAAT
>CAZKFO010000001.1:21800-22046 GCA_964552145.1 uncultured bacterium
GGTTTGACTCCTTACACAAGAGCGGATATTAAAATACAAGAATCATCTGGTAATATTATAGGTCAGTCTTCATCAGACTTACTTCCAACATCGAACTCCATCGGTGCTTATTATGTGTACGGTGGATTATCAAATATGTTTTCAGCATTCTCAATGAAATTAAATAATCAAAATTCAATGGGAATTAAAGTTAATTATTTATTTGGAAGTCAGTTGCATTTAAATAAGTCAACCTTATTTGAATTA
>CAZKFO010000001.1:22056-22557 GCA_964552145.1 uncultured bacterium
TTCTTCATATTATCAAGACGAATATGATTCTACTTATCAGGTTGTATTTAATAATTTTTCAGGATACTCTATACAGTGGGATTGGGCTTTAGAATTAAAAAAACATAAATTTGCATTCTCTGCAACTTCAATAGGTCCAATAGATGTAAAGCATAAAGTTTATTATGACTTATATGAAATTCCTGACCCTATTGAAAGATTTATTTATAGTAACTATAATTTTCTACATGTAGAGTCTGCAGATGATCTCATTCAATATAGTCCGCATCATTCAATTGATATAAAAGATGAAATTGATTTCAAAACTTTTCTTAGTAACATATTCTCAAGGATTAATGATTTTAGTTTAGGATATCATTATAGTTTAGGAAGCAATGGCTTTTTAATAGAACATCATAGAAAAAACTTATTTACTAGTAGCGCAATGAAGGAGGATGGTGTTAGTATCTTAAATAATAGCCAGCCTGTTACTTACTCATATCATATAGGTGCATATCAAAA
>CAZKFO010000001.1:22567-48231 GCA_964552145.1 uncultured bacterium
CAATTCTTGGGAATCAATTACTATCAGAGGAGGTGGATACTACAAAAGTATTTTATCTAATGGTGTTTTAGGCGAAGATCAATTTAGTGATATAGCATTAACTGTTGGGGTAGGAATTAAATTTAATAACAATAAAAGTTTAGTTGATTTGGGTATTAAACTTGGAAAAGTAAATCACTCTTTGTTCAAGGATGAATATTACTGTAAGGGGATATTAACTCTAGATATTGGAGAGAGATGGTTTGAAAGACTTAGGAGAAAATAATGGTTGATAGATTTAAAATATCATACATGTTAATGGCTTTTATTTTGTTTTGTTGCTCTACTGGAATTCAGGGGGAAATAGGTGCTCAGGCATCCTCATCTTCTACCTCTTCTAGTAAAAAAATATTATCAATAGAGGCTGATGAGGAGTGTAGGTTGTACCAGAGCTATCAGTATGATTATTGGAAAAATAGAAATTACAGAAGAACTATATATTGCAATATGCAGATGATGGAAGAATTAGGATGTGATGAATCAGAAAAATATAAACCTAATTATTACAACTTATCTCGATCATTCATTGAACTTGAAAATCCTCAGGCAGATAGTGCCTACTGGGCATTAAAACAAGGTTTAAAGATTGATAAAAATGATGAGTCTTTACTAGAGCTAGGTGCTTATGTATCGAGAAAAGTTTCAGATGTAGAGCAGCAGATATACTATTTAGATAGAGTTATCTCTATTAATGAACATAATGGAAGAGTCCTAGAACAATTATGTGATATCTATGGAGAAGAAGAAAAGCATGAAGAGCAAATCACGATTATAGATTTGTGGTTAAAACTTGATTTAGATGATATTTCTTACAGAAAGGCTATTGGAGAGAAAAAACAAGCTTATCAGGCGTTAGGCAGAGAAACCTCCGATGTAGATAAGGAAAGGTGGGAGGCCGATCCATCTAATGCACAGAATGGAGTATTCTTTTTAGAAGCACTTAAGGAGTTAGAAGAATTTGAAGAACTAGTTAGGTATTCTGACCAGATGTTAGTGTATAATAGAACAAATTTAAGGATTCTAGAGTTGAAAGCTGATAGCTATTTAACACTATATGAGTATGGAATGGCTCGAGATGTTTATGAGGAGTTATATCTAATTGATAATAATTATAGATATGCAATAGAAATTTCTAAGATATTAGTTGAGCAAGGAACTTATGAGTCAGCCTATGCATGGTCTGAAAAAGCACTTTCGCGAGCTTCATTAGATGAAAATAAATTTGCTAAAGGAGAATCATTTTTTCAAAGAGCAGAAGTCCTTTATTCAACTGCACAAGGCTGTCAAAGCACATCGGGGGAATTAAATTTTTGGGATAAAATAGTATATGAAATAGCACTAGATGATTATATCCAATCTTATAATAACGGGCAATATAATGCTGCTACTAGGAAAAAATTTTTAGAGGAGAATTATATTACAACAGCTTCAGATTGGTTCTTAAGTGCTTCTGGTGTATTAAAGGCATCTCCTAGTAAAAGAGATGATAAAATTGTCCCATCTTTAAAATCATGCTACTCTTGGATTAGTCGGGAGGTTGAATCAAAATGAAAATTGGTATAGCATCTGACCATGCAGCATATAATGAAAAATCTGAAATAATTCAGTTCCTGAATAAGAAAGGTTACGAAGTAACAGATTATGGATGTAATTCTGAAGATTCCGTAGATTACCCTGACTATGCGCATATACTATCTAAAAAAATAGTAAAAGGAGAAGTAGAAAAAGGGATTTTAATTTGTGGTACAGGGATTGGAATATCTATAGCTGCAAATAAGAACAAAGGAATTAGAGCTGCTTTGTGTTGCAATGAATATCATGCTGAGATGTCAAGACAGCATAACGATGCGAATATTATAGCTTTCGGTGCTAGAGTAACTAACGTGAAAGAGATGTTTAGAATGATAGATGTCTTTTTAAATACAGAGTTTAATGCTGGCCGCCATAAAAAAAGGGTTGATAAAATTGAAAACAATGAATGATAATCTAGAAAAAAATGATATTGAGCTGTTTTCAGTAATTGAAGAAGAAGCCCATAGACAGCAAAGTACATTAGAAATGATAGCTTCTGAGAATTTTACTAGTTTAGCAGTTATGGAAGCCTGTGGAAGTGTTTTAACTAACAAATATGCAGAGGGATACCCAGGAAAAAGATATTATGGTGGATGTGAGGCTGTTGATAAAGCTGAAAATATAGCTCGGGATAGATTAAAAGAGTTATTTTCTTGTGAGTATGCAAACGTGCAGCCTCATTCTGGTTCTCAGGCTAATATGGCTGTTTTTAATACTTTCTTATCTCATGGAGATACTGTTATGGGATTAGACTTGGCCCATGGTGGTCACCTCACTCATGGAAGTAAGGTTAATTTTTCAGGTAAAACATATAATTTTGTATCTTACAGGGTAGATAAGGAAACAGGACGAGTTGATTTTGATGAGGTGATGCGCCTAGCAGAAGAATATAAACCTAAATTAATAGTCTGTGGAGGTTCTGCCTATCCTAGATATATTGAATTTAAAAAATTTAGTAGTATAGCTAGAAGTATTGGAGCTTATCTAATGGCTGATATCGCTCACCCATCTGGTTTAATTGCATCTGGTGTCCACCCCTCACCTTGGCCATATTGCGATGTAGTCACATCTACTACTCATAAAACTTTAAGAGGTCCTAGAGGAGGAATAATTATGATGGGAAAAGACTTCGAGAATAAATGGGGAATTTCTGCTCCTAAAAGTGGAAGGATTAAGATGGTTTCAGAGTTAATTGATACAGCTGTTATGCCAGGTATCCAAGGTGGCCCACTAATGCATATTATTAGTGCGAAGGCAGTAGCTTTTAAAGAGGCTCTTTCCCCATTATTTAAAAATTATTGTAATCAAGTAGTTAAAAATGCTCAACATCTTGCAAATGAGCTAATAAAGAGAGATTATAATTTAGTATCTGGAGGTACTGATACACATGTAATATTGATTGACTTGACAAATAAAGATTTAACAGGAAAATTTGTTGAATCAAGATTAGAGTTTGCTGGTATCACTACAAATAAAAATATGATTCCATACGATGAAAAAAGTCCTATGGTTACAAGTGGTATTAGAATTGGTACTCCTGCATTAACCACTAGAGGAATGAAAGAAAATGAAATGACTGCAATAGCTGGATTTATTGATGAAGTCATAATAAATATTAGAGATGATGATTTCTTAATTAAGATGCGGAGTCAAGTGAAAGATCTGTGTGATGCATATCCATTAAATAAGGAGCATACTCATGAAATGTCCTAGCTGCGAAAATACAAATACTAGGGTTATTGATTCAAGGCTAACAGAGAAAGGTTATACAATTAGGAGAAGAAGGGCGTGTGAATCTTGTGATTTTAGGTTTACTACTTATGAGTATGTTTATCCTAAAAAAGTTGTAATAAAGAAAACAGGTATAAGGCAAGACTATGATCGTCAAAAATTAGAGGAAAGTATTCGTATATCATGTAAGAAAAGACCAATATCTGAACTTATCTTACAGGATACTATGATGCGTATTGAAAAAAAAATTAATAATAATCATAATCTTGAAATTTCATCAAAAGAAATTGGAAATCTTGTTATGGGAGAATTGAAAGGAATAGATAAAATTGCTTTCGTTAGATTTGCTTCCGTATATAGAGAATTTAAAGATCTAGGTGAATTTAAAACTCACATTGATGACTTATCTAATTAAGCTAAAGTGAAGACGCTACTATTATATCCAATTAAGTTATTCATCAGCTTATTTGAAAATATTGGTAGGTATTTTGATTTAATGCTGAAGACATTCCGTTCTTTTCGTAATTGGCCGATTTACTTAAATACTCTACCTGATCATTTAATGACTCTGGGTGTTTCTGCTATACCAATAGTTATTCTAACAGGTTTATTTACTGGTATGGTTACATCGGTTCAAGCTGCTTATCAATTTGAGTCAGGTTTTATTCCTACATGGTATGTTGGGGGTATTGTTGGTGAGGCTGTGTTCCTTGAGCTAGGACCTATGATTACTGGATTAGTTATGACTGGAAGAGTAGGGGCTACTATTGCAGCAGAAATTGGAACAATGAGAGTAAGTGAGCAAATAGATGCACTGGAAACTTTATCGTTTGATCCAATATCGTTTTTAATAATGCCACGAATATTAGCTAGCGCCATTATGTTTCCTGTTATGGTTGTCATGGCAGACTTATTTGGAATCTTAGGTGGTTATATAGGAGCTATATCATCTATGGAAGTTACAGCATTTGACTTTGTTAGGGGACTGAAGGATTGGTTTCATCCTTGGGATGCTATATTTGGTATTATTAAGGCCTTTGCATTTGGAATAACGATTACATCTATTGCTTGTTACTTTGGTTACTATACAACAGGTGGAGCTCAAGGAGTAGGGAAAACTACCACTACCACAGTTGTAGTCTCTTGCTTAGCTATACTTATACTTGATTATGTATTAGCAGCTTTATTATTATGATTGAAATTAGAAATATATCAAAGTCATTCAATGACAAAGCTGTTCTGAAAGATGTTACGTTTACCATTAATAAAGGGGAGTGCGTATCTATCATAGGTCAAAGTGGTATTGGTAAAAGTGTTTTATTGAAGAGTATTATAGGACTACTTGAAATTGATACTGGGAGTATTACAGTAGATGGTATCAATTTAAGTTCTATTTCTTTTCAATCCCTTCAAAACTTAAGAGCAAAATTTGGAATGGTATTTCAATTTGGTGCTTTATTTGATTCAATGACTGTAAAAGAAAATATAGGTTTAGCTTTACAAAGGCGTATGAAAGTTGATAAATTAGAAATAGATGCTATTATCATGAAAAGTTTAGAGGAAGTTAATATGAAGGAAACATATGATAAAATGCCGTCTGAATTATCGGGAGGCATGAAGAAGAGAGTAGGAATAGCTCGAGCTATTGCATTGAGTCCAGAGTACATGCTTTATGATGAGCCCACTACGGGTCTTGATCCCATTATGACTGATAGTATAAATAAATTGATATCTAAATTTCATAAAAAAGGATCAGCTACATCTGTTATAGTAACTCATGAGATGAAAACTGTAAAAGATGTAGCTCAAAGAGTAATTATGTTATATGATGGTAGAGTTCAATTTGATGGTTCCACAGAAGATTTTTTCCATTCAGAGGATCCTATTGTAAAAGCTTTTTTAAATGGAGATAGTACATATAAACAAGAAAAGGAAATAGTATGAAAGTCTCAAAATTGTTTTGGATAGGTATAACAATATCTTTTTCAATAGTTGTGTCTGTATTAGGCTTATTATATCTTCAAGATATTTCCTTTAATAAAGCGAGCCTTAAGTTTACAGTAATGTTTGATAATGTTCAGGGATTAAATGATGGAGACAAGGTGAACATGCTTGGTAAAAGAATAGGTAAGGTTAGTAGCGCTAAAATTATAGGTAATAGAATTGCTGTAGAGGTTAGTATTAATCAAAATTTCTCATTTAATATACCAATTGATTCCCGTATTGAAGTTAAAAGTGATGGACTTATGGGCGCTAAATTCGTATCTATAGAACCAGGATTAAATACCAATAAAAGCATCCAAGATGGTGAGATTGTAGAAGGAACAAGAGAGTTAGATTTTACAGAAATAACTCCTGGGATTATGCCAATCACACAGGACTTAGCTGTTTTCAGTAGACGATTAAAGGCACTTTTAGGAGAAAACCAAAAGGATGATATTAGAAATACACTATCTAATG
The DNA here is from genome assembly GCA_964552145.1 of uncultured bacterium. GTDB lineage: Bacteria > Fidelibacterota > Marinisomatia > SCGC-AAA003-L08 > D37C17 > TMED161. The sequence continues at coordinate 28,370 of CAZKFO010000001.1, forward strand.
TTCAGTCATTAACAAATGAGCTAGATAGTATTTTACAAGATATACATAGTTTGATTGGTGATGAAGATAGAAGGAATATAGAAGAATTTTTTTCTAATCTCAACTCAGCAAGTAAGAATATAAATAATCTCTCTTCAAATAAAGTTGTTAAAATATTTGATGACATTGATGAAATCACATCTCAGAATAAAGATGACATAAAAAACATATTAGCTAATCTCTCCTCTAGTAGTAAATCACTAAAGAATATTTTAGATGAGATTGATGCTGGTAAAGGATCTATTGGTAAAATGGTCAAAAGCGAAGGCTTGTTTGATAATTTAAATGGATTTGTAACTGATTTAAGAAATGTTGTAAAAGATTTCAATGAAAATAGAGAAGAATACTTAAAAGATTATATACGTGCAAATAAGAAGGTAAGGAGGGAGAAGTAAAAATATTTGAAACTTAATTAACTTTATTAAGTTATAGTATTAAAGTATTAAATTTAGCGACATTTACTTAAGGAGAGTTCTATATATACAAATTGTTAGCGGGTATTTAATTAAATAGAGGCAGGTAACTATATCCAATAACAATTGCTTAAGTGTAGCCGAGCAATTTCAAGTCATACAGAATGCTCGGTTTTTTTTTAAGGAGACAATATGAAAACGAAGATTTTACATTTAATTTTTATTGCTTTTATCTTTCCTGTTGGAGAGGCTGGAGCAGTATTTCTGCTTATCGCACCAGGGGCATCCGCTGCTGCAACGGGTGAAGCCCAAGTAGCTAAAGCAGATGATGCCTATGCATCTTACTATAACCCTGCTGGTTTAGGATTTCAGCGTACGGCTGGCGCTGCAGCCATGCATGTTAACTGGCTCCCAAATTTAGCTGATGATCTAGCATATGAATTCTTAGCCTATAAAACTCCATTAGCGTTTGGTACTCTTGGTGGACATCTTATATTCCTTAATTTAGGCGAGCAAATGGCGACGGATGAAAATGGTGATGAATTGGGAACATTTAGAAGCTATATGTGGGCTCTAACTACTGGATATGGAGTAAAATTAACAAACTCTTCTTCTGTTGGATTTAATTTTAAAGTTTTTCATCAAAAATTAGCAGATTCTGGTACAGCAGCTGAAGGAGGTGACCCTTACTCTACTGACTTTGCTTTTGATATTGGATACCTTAAAAAATTTGGGGATAGTGAGAGTCCTTTTAAAATAGGATTTAATATTGCAAATATTGGTCCTAAAATTGATTTTGCAGATCAAGCACAGGCAGACCCCTCACCTACAAATCTTAAAATAGGTATATCTAAAGAGTTTAAGATTAACGATTATAATCGAGTTAATCTCATGTTTGATATAAATAGATTAATGGTTGCTAAGTATGCAGCTATGGATAGAAATGGTGATGGTATTATTGCTACAGGTACCAAAGAAGAAGGATATTCAGATCCATGGTATAAAGCGATTATTACATGCTGGCTAGATGATTGGTACTATCAATACGATAGAGATTATGATGGTGATAGGCAAATTGGTGGTTACGAAGGAGTCTATGGTGAATATCGAGCATTTTCAGGTGGTAATACCTATACTAACAATGGAGGTTATTTTTCATTTGGTCAGGATCCTGAATGGAGAAATCAAACTGCTTTATATGATAACGGCTCTAATATGACCTCTTTGGATTACCTAGATATAGGAGATACATTTAATGAAATGTATGATATCAATGGAGATGGGATGTGGACTCCAGCTGAACCATTTTTTGATGTGGGTGATGGCTATTATGAAGAGTTTGATGCGGAATCCTATGGTTTAATCTATGGTGATAATGGAGATCAACTTACTTCGTATCAACATTTATGTGGTAATGATGCTGTAGGTTACGATGGGAACTGCTGGATATACTATAATGGTATAACTTCAGGGGCGATGTTCAATGTTTTACGGGCTCCAGAGATGGCGGAGATAGAAGTAGACCAAAATGAAGATGGAGTTATAGATGATGCAGATTTAGTGGATGGTGTATATGAATATACCTGGGAAATTATATACGGGCAGGATTTAGAGACTGGTGAAGAATATGTTGTGTGGAGTGATGATATAATTTCAATTGATATAGGTGACAATTTTTATAATTCCGATGAAGAAGATCACGTTGATTGGGATGGAGATGAAGTTAGAGATGGAGCAGAGTCTTATATTGATGAAAATGGTAATGGAAGCTACAATAAAGCGTATTCACCTTATAATAGTAATTCAACCTCTCGTAAAAAAGAAGTAGGGTCTGCTAATGATTATAGCTTTGAGGATGAGCTTAAAGAAATTATCGCAAATTTTGGTTTAGAGTACTGGTATACAGATAACTTTGTTGTACGAGGTGGATATATATATGATAAAGAAGGTAATATTATGAATCCTACTTTCGGAGCTGGTATTAAGTTTGATCGGTATGGCTTTGATTTTGGCTATACTGCAGGTAAGAAAGATCATGCTCGTGCAAATACAATGTTCTTTTCAATGACTATGGATTTATAGTTGCTTGAAATTATATATACACTATATACTGCTACTTAGTATTATATCACTATCTATGGGTGGTAATCAGACTACTCCTTACTTAGATTCTGTTAATTCTTCTGCATCTAACAATTCTGTCCATATCCTTGGTATTATGGCTGAATTTGAAGAGGATGATGATCCCAGGACCACTGGTAATGGAAAATTTCTATCTTCAACTGAAGACAATATATATTATTATAATCAATCTGAAAAACGATGCGAAGGTTTCTTGATTGATCCTCCACCGCATAACAGAGAATATTTTGAAGATCAAATTAAAGCTACAGAGAGCTATTATCTTAGTATATCAAATAATCAAGTTAATTTTTCCTATCATGTTTTAGAAACTGTTTATCAACTTGATAAAACCATGGTAGAATATTCTCAAATTTCTAGTTATGATGAGCCGAATGAATCTATTGCTCAGTTGTTTGTAGATGCGTTGGAAAAAGCTGATGTTGATATTGATAGCTATTTAGAACAGAATGGACTTCATGAATCTGAGATTCTTATTGTAGTATTCCATGCTGGAGTAGGAGAAGATTATGGGTTTGATGGATATCTTGACCCAGCAAACTATGATATTAGAAGTGCGTATATAGATAGTGAAATCTCATCTTTCTTCCCTGAATCTGTTAATATAACAAAAGGGATTTTATTACCTGAGACCCTTAATTTAGTTTATTATAATACAATCGAGGATATATATGGCTATCAAGGGCAGGGATTGTGTGATATCCAAATTGGGATGACCGGACTTTTTACGTATTTACTAGGATATGAATTTGGCTTACCCGAAATGTTTAATAGGGATACAGGTGAAACTAGATTGGGTGTATTTGAACTTATGGACATAGGTTCTTTTAATGGTAGGGGGGTAATTCCTTCCCCTCCTCAAGCATGGTCAAGAATTAAAGCTGGATGGGAAGTCCCTGTAATTTTAGATACTCCAAGTAGTAGCTATATTTATAATACTAATAGGTTCAGTCAAAGTAGTACTAGCTTATCAGTACATCAAATTAATATATCTCCAGGTGAGTATTTTCTTATTGAGAGTGTAGATAATAAAATCATTAAAGGTGAAGATGATTATGATATATCTGAGATTAGTTATTTAGATACGGTTTTATCTACCCATCTTCCAAATACTTTAATATCTATATTTGATCGTCTATTACATCTGGATGAGAGTATCTCAAATCTTATTGAATATGGAGATGAGTGTATTGATAATTCAAAAATAACAATCAGTAACAGTACGGGTGTTGTTTTATGCGTAAAGAATTACGACTATGGACTGCCTGGTAATGGAATGATGATTTGGCATGTTAACGAACGAAATACAGATAAGCTCAATGATGACATTGATAATAGAACAATTAAGCTTGTAGAGGCAGATGGTGCTCAAGATATTGGATATGAAAATTATTTTTATCCTATTGCAAATCCATCCGTAGGATGGAAGTGGGACTTGTGGTTTGAAGATAATGAAGCTTATTTTTCTGTTAATCCAGAACGAAATACCATTGGAATGAATTCACATACAATTCCATCGACATACACTGCATCCGGGGCTAGATCATTAATATCAATTAGTAATATTAAACAGGGGAATACATCGTCATCAATGAAATTTAAATTTAATGATGAGAGTGATGTTTTCTCTCAGGTGTTTCTTTCAGGACTAGAAAATAGTACTCTTTATTGTATAGGAGGGAAGGACGATGTATTGCTTTTTGACGCAGGAGATTTGATTTGCTATGTAAATGATTTAGATAATTTAAGTTGTTCTGATCATGATAACTTCCCTTCTGGTTATCAAACAGGAGATTTTGTTTATATAGATAGTAATTCATCTATGTTTTCATGCTCAAATGATAACTATTTTAATTTATTAAATCAAGAATGCAGTTCTCTTGATGATTATGTTCCAAAGGGGTATTTTACTAACTCTGTAACAGTAGAAGAAATATCAGAACAATTTAGATATATTGATTTCTCAAAATTAGCTCTTGGAGATATAGATCAAGATGGTTTAGATGAGATTATTGAATTAACAGATGATTATATTAGTTGCTATAATTATAATGGCACAATTTGCAATGGTTTTCCACTTTTAGGTTCTTTTAATGGAAATATGTTAATTGGGAACATGGTTGGAGATCTTTTCCCTGAGATTATTGTAAGGTCAGATGGTGTAATTAATTTTATATCTTATAATGGTGAGATTACTCATCAGCTCTCATCTCAATTCACCTCAAATTTATATCTAGTTGATTTTGGTAGCGTATATTTAAGTGATGGTGATAGGCTTGTAAGGAGTAGTTCATCGAATGACACATCAAATATATATTGGGGAGGACCTAATGGAAGGTTTAATAACCAGCCAGATGTTAGTGGCTCTCATCTATCTTCTGATTATACTTTAGAGTCTAAGATATCTGTTTTTTATAATTATCCTAATCCAACTAAGGATGAGAGAACAGCATTTCGTTTTTTTGTATCAGGGTCTGAAAAAGCAGATATTAAGATTTTTTCATCATCAGGATTTTTAGTTAAAGAAATATCTAACCTTTCATTTACAACGAATGAGTACAATGAGGTGCTCTGGGATGTTAGTAACGAGCCCTCAGGAGTCTACTTGGCAAATCTTATTATCTATGATAATGGGAAAGAATCTGATTCTAAATTTGTAAAGGTCCTAGTGAGCAATTAATGAAGATAGTATTTTTCATACAATTAATTTGTCTATTGTTTTCTCAGTCATGGTTTAACCACCCTGAGTTAAAATGGAAAACTCTAGAATCAAAGCACTTTCTAGTTCATTATCATGATGGAACGAAGAAAACAGCTGAAGAGGCACTTAAGGTTGCTGAGTTTGTATATGCGCCAATAACAGATATGTATAACTATCGTCCAGAAAACAAAACAAGTATTATTATCAAGGATACAGATGATTTCTCAAATGGATCTGCTTATTTTTTTGATAATAAAATTGAGATTTGGGCTAACCCCCTTGATTTTGACCTTAGAGGTTCACATAGATGGGTTCAGAATGTAATTACACATGAATTTGTCCACATTGTTCAGTTGGGTGCATCATTAAAGTACAACAGGCATTTTCCAGCTTTTTATTTTCAAATGATGGATTATGAAGATGAGGCGAGGAGTGATGTCCTGCATGGATATCCAAATACTATTATTTCCTATTCTTTGCCATCTGTATCAGTTCCGCCATGGTTTGCAGAAGGAGTTGCTCAATTCATGTATAATGGAGCTAATTTTGATTACTGGGATACTCACCGAGATATGGTTTTAAGAGATGCTTTTTTAAATAAGAAAGTATTTACGATTGACCAAATGAGTAGTTTTGGAAAAACTGGAATAGGAAATGAGCAGATTTACATTCAAGGATTTTCGTTAGCAAGCTATATTGCAACGAATTTTGGAGAAGGTATATTTAGCAAAATAAGCGATGAAATATCTAAGCCCTATCAATACTCTTTTTCAGCCGCAGTAAATAAGGCTACGGGGAAGAAATTAGATTATATATATGATGATTGGTATCATGAAAACCTTGAGAAGTATCAAAAACAATATGACTCTATAAGTAGAAGCAAAAAAGAAGGACAGATATTGATTAATGAAGGCATTGCAAACTTACATCCCGTTTGGTCACCAGATGAAAGTAAGTTTGCTTACTTATCTAATAAAAATAAAGATTATTTTGGCCAGACTGATTTATATGTTTATAATTTTTCTGATTCTTTGAGTGAGAAAATAATTAGCGGTGTCTTCTCTGCTCCTGTATGGCTAGATGACTCAACGTTAGTTTTTTCTAAAAAATCTAAGCCTAATAAATATGGCTCCAAATATTATGATTTATATGCCTATGAAATAGGCCAAAAAGAAAAAGAACCTAAAAGATTAACACATGGTTTAAGACTAACATCACCATCAATTGATAGAGAAGAAAAATTGTTAGCTGCTGTTGGGATTAAAGATGGTGTTTCAAATATATATATGACATCAATATTAAACTATATTATTGATGAACTAGATAGTTTGAAGTTTAATAAAATCACTTCATTTGAAAAGGGAGAAAAAATATTTTCTCTTTCTTTACACAATAAAAAAATATTTTTTGACATTGTTAAGGAGCATGCTAGAGATATATATATGTATGATATAGAAAACAATAGATATAGTTCCATTGAAGATGAAATTTGGGATGATAGAGATCCATTTTTCTATGATAGTAATATTATATTTTCCTCTGATGAATCTGGTGTTTTTAATTTATATAGAAGGAACAAGAATGGGAAGGTCCATTGTTTATCTAACCTTACTGGTGGTGGATTTATGCCATCTATATCAAAAACAGGAAAAGTGCTGTTTAGTTCATATGACAAAGGAGGGTACAACATATCAATTCTTAGTGATATCTCAACTATTTCCACTCCACCTAAACATATAGATTTCAGTAAGGAATCAGTAACTAATATACCCATTCCAGATTATGATTCCCGAGATTATGTTGAAGGGATGTCCCTACCTTTTATTTTCCCTCGTTTATTTTTAGATTATGGTAAAATAAAGCCAGGTTTTTATTTTTATTCAAATGATGTTCTTAATAAATATTTTTTGTTTGGTGGAGCATCTATGAATGAAGATTCAGATTTAGATTTATTCTTGCTTTTTGAAACGAAAAGATTTAAGCCAACTTTATATGCTAATTTTTACTGGGTTACAAGGAATCTTAATAGAGAAGTTAAATATTCTTCTGTAGATGGAGATACATATGATAATGTGACGATGATATCTAAAGATACATATAGGATGTTTTCGTCAGACATAGGTTCTAGGATTGCATTCAAGGCAAATAAATTTACGGTTAACTATAACTACTCAAAGTATACAGCTCATGCCATAGGATATACACGAATAGAGCACGAGGATATATTGTTAGAATCTGCTCCATTTGATATTACATATGATTACTATAGAGGACATAAATTGGTGCTAGCCTATACATTTAAGTCATATTTACCACAGTATATATTTAATATGATTCCTCAAAATGGGTTTGAGGTGAATGCGGATGTATCATTTGAAAAAAATGATTTTGACCCAAAATTTGAAATAAGCAAAGAGTATGGAACATTAAGTTTAATTTTCTCTAATCATAATACTACTAGACTGAACTTTGAATTGAAGAAAAATATTTCAATAGCCAAGAAAAGACGTATATCATTTAATCAATCAATTAAGTTTGGATATTTAACAAATCAATCAATTGATGATTTTTTCTATTATTTTGGTGGAGGACTAACTGGAGTGAAGGGATATACTTTCTATGAAGAAAGTTTGTCAGGTACGCAGCTATTTGTATCTTCATCAGTTTTAAGGGCACCAGTATTTCTAGAAAAAAATTATAAGTTTTTTCACCTGTTGATTCAAAATCTATCTCTAAATTACATCGCTCAGATTGGAGCTGTATCACTGAATAAACCTAAGTATTCAAATGGAATTGAGATTAGAGTTAATGGTTCATCATTCTATGCGTTTCCTTTTGCATTATCATATGAGCTCCATAGACCACTAGATAAAGATCAAGAAGATAATGAAATATATAATAAACATTATATTAAACTTTTATTTGAATTCATGGATTAATCTTGATTTTTATTATTACTATATTATCTGTAGTTCTTTCTGCTAATACCTTACCTGATAGTAATTTGTATTATCAGTTAAATAATAGTTTAACTGAAGCTGAAAATAGTTTTGATCAGAGAACCATCCCAACTCTAAAATATGCACTCTATTCTCTTGTAGTTCCTGGTGCAGGGCAATATGGCTTAGCGAAATCAATTACTGATAGAGATATTAAAGAGAAGAATTTTAAAAAATTAAAAAGTAAATCACTGTTATTTTTAACTTTAGATGTAGTGTCCTGGGGATTTAATTTATACAATAAAGATAAGTATAATAATGAAATCAGCTCTTATAGGAAATATGCAGATAACAACTGGAGTTTTGCAGATTGGATAGCTGGATATGATCAATTCCAAGGTTCAGATTATAGTTATCTATGGGAAGAGAACTCTGATGATGATCAAGATACATGGATGGAGATAGGTGAAAGCAGTCATTACGTCCAGTTTAGATATGGAGAGTCAGGACAAATAATTAGAACTACAGACTCTCATTTTCAGGATGAACTTTTAGAACAGTTAATTGATGCTGTTAATTCAGAGGAAGATATCTACTCTGGTGATTATTCAATAGAGATTATTAAAGATCAGCATTTTTATGAGAATATAGGTAAGTATAATGAGTTTTTCTCGGGTTGGGTTGATGGAGATTTAAGTCACATAGAGGTTTCAACCACAGACCATGGTTACCATACGCCCAGATCTCCTACAAAAACATCATATTTGAAATCTTACAATAGAGCTGAAACATTTTCTGATTATGCTGAGGTTGCACTATTATGTGTTTATTTTAATCATTTTATAAGTATGATAGATGCTTTTATATTAACACATAAATTTAATGGGAATCTTATGCTCTCTTCTTCTACGGTTTTAAGCAAAGAAACATTTTCTAGACCTATAGGAATCAATCTTAACCTATCTATAAACATATGAAAGATAAATTTTATATTTTCATAATACTTTTATGTGCTTGTTCGACCAAATCAGATTTTGATTTTTCTGATATCCAGAGTGAGCTCAATCAGAAATTCAACAGAGGGAAGGAGCTTTTTGAAAAAGAGAAATATTCACGAGCAAAAGATGAGTTTGATTATATCCTTATAAATGATAGAGGTTCGGACATTGGAGTGCAGGCCAGGTTTTATCAGGCTCAGGCTCTATATATGCTAGAGCAATTTGAAGAAGCTATTACAAGCTATGATAAAGTACTTCAATTTTCAGATGACATATCCATAATAGAGAAATCAAAATTTAAGATTTGTCAGTGTTATTTTGAATTATCTAATAGACATGATAGAGATCAGAGCAATAATGATTTAGCTTTAGAAAAATTACAATATTTCATAGATCAACATCCGGAATCATTGCATATTAAGGAAGCTGAGAACTATATATCCACATTGAGAGATAGAAAAGCGGAGAAAACATATCAAACAGCCAGATTATACTTAAAATTAAAAGAATTTGATTCAGCGCTTCTTTATTTTGATGAAGTCTTAAAAAAATATTATGATACCTCAGTTGCAGATGAATCTAGAATTTCAATAATTTTTTTGCATTTACTAAGAGAGGATAACGCTTTAGCAGAATCGTATTACAAATCAAATAAAGATAAATTTAGAAGCAAAGAAAAAGAAGAAGAAGCTGGTGATTTAATTTATAATTATAATAAAAAAGCCAATTGGTTCAGAAATTTTATACGGCTATATAAATAAAATATTACAATGAAGCTTTATTTTTATGGTGGGTCATTTGACCCACCACACTTAGGACATAAAGAAATAATTAATTATTTCTCAAATAAAAGTGATAAGTTTTTAATTATCCCTACGCATTGCTCTCCATTTAAATCTGTTAAGCCAATATCATATCTACATAGAAAAGAAATGCTCGAACTTATGCTTAATAATAATATTTTAGAAAAAGTTTCAATTGAAGATTATGAGTTAGATAGTAAAACATCATACACTGTAGATCTAGTTAAATTGATTAAGAAAAAATTTCCATTATTTGAGATTAATATGATTATTGGATGTGACCAACTTAATAATATAAAGAAATGGAAAGATTATAATTATATCATAGATAATGTTAAACTTTCTGTTGTTGCTAGGCCTAATTTTAAATTTAGTAGTGATTTGCATGTGGATAGCTATTTAGATCAGTTTTCCATTGATATATCATCTTCATTTATACGAAAAAATATTGCTAATATAGATAATATGAAAAATAAAATAGATCAGGATGTTATAGATTACATAATAGTTAATAAATTATATTTATAAATGGATATTTCATTAATATTATTTTTTGCTGGTTCATGTTTGATTTTTTTGGGATCAAATCTTCTCATTGATAATTCAAAATCTATAGCTACAACTTTAGGTATTTCACCTATTGTTATTGGATTAACTGTAATAGCTTTAGGTACTAGTTTGCCAGAATTAGTAGTTAGTGTTCTAGCTAGTATAAAAGGTGAATCAGATGTTGTTATTGGTAATGTTGTGGGTTCAAATATATCAAATATTACACTAGTTCTAGGTCTTATTTTATTTCTTAGGCCAATAACTGTTGATTATGCAAAAATATCAAAAGATTTTAATTATCTACTGTTTGTAACGAGCCTACTTATTGTATTAGGAACAACAGGGATGTTAAATCTTTTTTCGGGATTATTTTTACTATTTTTATTCATTTTATTTATTAAGAGACAGTTTTCAGCTCTTCAAAATGGCGTTTTAACTTCAGAGAGTAACAAAGAAGATTTCAGACCTATGTATCTATTCTATATATTTATTGGTATTCTAATGTTGGGATATGGCTCTGAGTTATTTATCTCAGGAGCGATTGGAATTGCAAAGTTTTTGGGGATACCACTTATTATTATATCTTTATCGGCTGTTGCTCTTGGTACTAGCTTACCAGAACTTATTACCTCTATAGTTGCAATAAATAAAAATGAACCAAGTTTTGTTATTGGGAATATAATTGGTTCTAATATAATAAATATTGTCTTAGTACTAGGATCTTCTTTGCTAATTAATCCTATTAATGATATCTCGGTTATTTATATATCATTCATCATATTAGCTTTTTCAACATTAGCGATGTATCTTTTTTCCCGTTACAGAAAAAAATTATCAAAGTTTGATGGATTGATATTACTTTCAATTTATTTACTATTTATATATTTTAATTTTATGAGTTAACTACTTAATAATGCTAGAATCAAATAAAATATTAATATTTAATGACGTCTCTGCAACTTACAAGAATGGTGTAGGGATATTTGATATATCTTTTGATTTATCTGTTGGGGAATTTGTTTTTCTTATGGGGCCTACAGGATCAGGGAAATCTACTATTCTAAGAAGTATATATATGGATGTGGGTATCAAAAGAGGAAAGGTTATATTTTCAGGTTGTGACATTACAAAAACAAAAAAAAGAGAAATCCCTTATCTAAGAAGAGACATAGGTATGATTTTTCAAGATTACAAATTACTTGAAGATAGAACTGTGTTTGATAATGTGGCTTTACCCTTACAAATCTCGGGTTATAAAAGTAATTTGATTAGAGATAGAGTTTTTTCAATGTTAGACAAGGTAAGCTTAGCTAACAAGGGCAAACAGCTACCTTCAAAATTAAGTGGAGGAGAAAGACAAAGAGTTTCAATCGCAAGAGCACTAATAACGGAACCAAAATTAATTTTAGCAGATGAGCCCACCGGGAACCTCGATCCTATTGTAGCTGATGAAATATTAGACTTGCTAGAAGACACTGCGATGCATTCGGGAGCATCTGTTTTAATGTCTAGTCATAATTTTCCATTAATACAGCCTCGCAAGAAGAGATTCATTGAACTTAGTGATGGTCGTCAGGTAGATAATGATATCTAAATTAAAGTTTATATTTTTTGAAAGCATTAGAGGCTTCTTGTATGCTAGAACACCTGCAATTCTTTCATCAATTACGATTGCAATTTCATTAATTGTTATTAGTGTATCTTTTTATGGTTATTTAATTTTTATTAAGCATAGTAGCTCAATTACAAATAATTATAAATTGGAGGTCTTTTTTGATTCAAATTTAAACTCTTTAGAATCTCAAGATATTTTTAATAAGATTTTAACTTATGATGCCATAGCATCAGGAGAGTTTATTGATAAAGATAAATCATCCATTAAGTTTCATGAATTCTTCAATGAGAAGGTTGAAGATATATTAGGAGAGAATCCATTGCCATATAGTGGGGAATTTATGACTAATGATAAATATAGAAACTTAGATTCATTAGTACTTTTTTCTAACTATCTAGAAAGCTTTGATGAGATTGATAAGGTCTATTATGATAAACAGGTAATTATAAGAATTTATAATCTTCTCAATAGGGTTATGATGGCAGCCTCCATTATAGGCTTCTGTATAGTTCTAATATCAATAATATTAGTATCAAACACTACGCGACTAATGATATATTCAAAAAAAGAAAATATAAGGATATTGAGTTTAATGGGTGGAACTAATTTATTTATTAGGATTCCATTTTTATTAGAGGGTGTAATACAGGGAGTGCTGGGAGCTTTAATGTCTATTTCATTTCTATTTATTATTAAATTCTTTGTAGAATACGCTTTAAGTCCATTATCACTAGCTTTTGATAGTAACTTTCAATTTATAATTATATTAAATTTGGGACTAGGGATTGCGCTGGGTTTTATAGGTAGTAAGAGAGCAGTTAAAAAATATTTAACATAAAGGTGGAGTAGTTAATTTTAATGAATGATAATAATAAGACAGTCAAGGCTAAAAAAAATATTAAGGGAAAGTCTAATAAAAAAATACTAGCTGAAAAAGAGGCCTCTATTGAAGCTCTAAATATGGAGATAGAGTCTCTTAAGGATAAGAACGTTAGATTACTTGCTGAGTTTGATAATTTTCAAAGAAGGTCATTCTCAGAAAAGGAGGCACTCAACAAGTATCAAGGAATTGAGCTGCTTAGAGATTTATTACCTGGATTTGATGATATTAATAGAGCTATTGAATATAAAGAAGCGGATAATCAATCTATTTTTGAAGCGGTTGAATTGATTAATTCAAAGATAGAGAACACATTGAAAAAATATTCAATTACTAAGATTAAATCATTAGGAGAAAATTTTGACCCTACACTTCATGAAGCGTTAACGGAGCAGAACTCTAATAAAGTTAAAGAAGGAAAGATAATGGAAGAGTATGAGTGTGGATACATGTATCACGATAGAGTTATTAGGCATGCTAAGGTTGTGGTTAGTAAGGGGAAATCTTAGATATGAGTAATTATTATGACATTTTAGGAGTTTCACAAAATAGTTCTCAATCTGATATAAAACGAGCCTATAGAAAGATTGCCATGAAATATCATCCAGATAAGAATCCAGGAGATACTCAAGCTGAAAGTAAATTCAAAGAGGCTGCTGAGGCATATTCTGTTCTATCAGATGAAACTAAGAAAATTCAGTACGATAGGTTTGGTCATGATCAATTTAAGAATATGGGGTCAGGTGGAGCTAGTGGATTTAATAATATGGATATGGAAGATATATTTAGCTCTTTTGGAGATATATTTGGTGGTGGTTTTGGAGATATATTTGGTGGTGGAAGATCACAAAGAAGGAGAACACAGGCTGGAAATCTTCGTATTTCCTTATCTCTAACCTATGAAGAAATTTATGAAGGAACGACTAAGACTATTAAGGTTAAGCGTTTAGAGCGGACAGGTGCAGAGCCTGTGAGATGTCAAACTTGTGATGGAAGTGGTGAGATTAGGAGAGTACAGAGATCATTCCTTGGTCAAGTTGTTAATGTATCTGCCTGTATTAGCTGTAATGGGGTAGGATATAAAGGAGGACTTGAGAAAAAAACAGCTACAATTAAGGTAGATGTTCCGAGAGGGGTTTCTAATGGAAATTATATACCTATTAGAGGAGAAGGTAACCAGAGCAATAGCGACAGTGAAGATGGTGATTTAATTGTTTATTTTGAAGATAAAGAGCATAAACTCTTTTCAAGAGATGGGCAGGATGTATATGTAGATGCTTATTTACATTATCATCAGCTAATTAATGGTGCAGAAATTGATATCCCTACTCTTTCAGGTAAAATTAAGATGAAAATTCCTAGTGGGATAAAATCTGGTCAAATATTAAGAATTAAGGGAAAAGGATTCTCCTATATAAATTCTGCTAAATTAGGAGATCAGTTTGTTAGAATTAATCTGATAACTCCTTCAAAGATTAGCAAAGAATTAGGTAAGATTTTAGATGACTTAGAATCAGAGATTGGTAATGAAGTATTATGTAAAAAATATAATCATTAGTATTTTACGGACTAAATAATTTGAAGGAATTAACTGTTTAGATGAAATATTATAATAAAATAAGCGTAGATAAGAAAATTGGTCTTTTGGATTGGGGAATATTAGTATCTATTATTATATTGTTATTCATTGTTTATATTCCTAGGTCTATTTGGTTAGAAGAAAAAAAAGATCGAGATCAGAGTCGATTTAGGATGAAAGCTATTGCGAATGCTGCTGATTTTTTCAAGGAATTAACGGGAAAATACTCTGCTGATGGGCAAGAAATGTTTTTGCTTGTAGAATCTGCTATTGACTCACTATATGCAGATAGTTTATTTACGGGTTCTCAAAGGATACTAATTAATGATAAGGTATATAATATAGAAGTTGAAAAAGGCTTTGATTATCGAGCGGATACTACATTTAGTAAATCAGAGAAAATAAAAAGAATGGTGACAGACACCTTGCATTTGATCACGATGATTAAGGATGACGTTAACGATGAAATCAATTCAGGAGATTACGACCGTAGTCAGATATCAAGTAAAGATTTAGATACATTGTACGTAAATGAATCATTCTTGAGACGCTACAAAGAAGATTCCTCTTTTTATGGTATACTCAATACAAGCTACAAAGATAGAGTTGAGGTTACTAATGATTATCTTAGAAAAAAATATCACTTAAACGATAATTTTTTATTTTGTCCATTAACAGGAAGACCATATTTAATTGAAGTGCTTTCAGAATCTGATGAAGAAGTATTCATGGTGACATCACCAGTTAATCGAAAGGAAGATTCATCTTCACGCTATTTGTTTTTCAAATATAACCCTGGAGATCATGGTTATATTAAATCAGGAATTACTAGCTGGGCAGAGTAAAGTATGATTGGAGTCTCAATACATAGAAATGAAATTACTTATCTGCAATCAGATAAAAGGAAACAGGATTTTTCTGTATTGACTCATGGTGAAATTAACTATAAGCAATACGATAAAATAATCACAAATGTTGTTAAAGATGTAGCTAATTTAGAAGATATAAACAAGGAAGATAAAGCCATATCTTTTATTATTGATTCTGAATTTTGCTTATTTAACGAAGTCTTTTGTGAAGATGATAATAGTTTAAATTTTCATCAAGACTTATCGGGAAATAGTAGGATGCTTGATTATATGGATAGCTATTATTACCCAATTAACAATAGAGATGATAATTATTTAGGTATCCATATTAATAAAAATATAAAATCTGGATTAATATCATCTGTAGAATCTTCAAATTATTCTTTACGTTCTATAGGAATTGGACTTTTTTCAGCAGAGATGATGGCCAGAAGTGTTTTTGGTGCTCATGCCCTTGATAACTATTTAGTTGTTAGATTCATAACATCTAACCTCATTGAAGTCTTATATATTAATGATGGAATTCTAATGATATATGGAAAATATAGAATTTCAGGTAATTCAGTATATCTAATTAAGGCTATTGGAAATAAAAAAAATGGTGAAACTGTAATTTCATTTTTGAATCATCTTACTAAGGTAAATCGTATCAGTACAAAGGAATTTAATAAAGTCTTTATCTATCAATCATCTGGAAACAGTCCGATTATTAAGAAGATACTCAAGAGAAAGAGTAAGAATGTAGTTTTATTAAATTTATTTAATTGTAATTCTCAGGGGAAGTCAGATAAAACAATCTCTCAAACATTTAAAAACTTGAAATTTGCAGAGCATGGTCAATTATTTCGAGGTATTAATGTTTGATATTGATTTACTTAATAGCTCAGGACTTCAAAAGATTATTTTGCGTCAGAAAGTGGATGAGAATTCACGAAGAGGAAAAATTGTTTTTAGTAATCCTAGCTTAGGATTAAATCTAGACAATGATAACTATAATCATGAGGAGGTAGATAACTCTAGTGATGGATTATTATCATATGTAGTTAGTATTATTCTAGTGTTATGTTTAACAATCTTTGCTTTTTTAGATTATAAACAAATATTCTCTATCAGTACAAGCAATCATTCAGTTGTATCTAGTCTTATACGATTAGTTAATCATTCTGATGCAAGAAATATGCTGGATTCTATAGTTATAAATGATGAGGTGAGGTTGACTTTTTACTCAGATGATGCCAGTAAGATTAAACAGATAGAATCTGCCCTGGATGAGGGATCGTATCAATATAAAGTATATGAGTCTGGTGGCGGTTATATCCTTGAGGCTAAAAACACTATTTCTATATTTAATAAAAATGATCAGGAAATGAAAACATTGCTAAACTCAATTGTAGATAAGTATGATAAAAATACTAATATGAGTATTCATAGAGAACATAGATACATAAAATTTATTTCTGATTATAAATCTATATTTGGAATACTTGAGGAGATTATTAATTTTGGAACGACTAAGATATACTTGCATGGTGACGTTAATTCTAACCTTATAGGCTTAGAGTTTTACTATTAGAGGGATATGCAAAGAATAATAGCAGGTGAATACAAAGGTCGTCTTCTGTCAAACATGCCGGGTAATAGCACTAGACCTACTCAAGCAAGAGTTAGAAAATCCATGTTACAAATACTTGAGCCATTAGAAGGTAAGAGAGTGCTTGATTTATTCTCTGGTTCAGGGATTCTAGGTATTGAAGCATTAAGTAGAGGAGCTTCTAAATTAATCTCTGTTGAGAGTAATAAAGAGGTGTTCACACTATTATCAAAGAATATATCTGAGATTTGCCGCGATCATAATAGATTTGAGCTTCTATGTATGGATTCATTTTATTACCTTGAAAAAGCTAAAGAGAAATTTGATATTATAATCTGTGACCCCCCATATAATAAGTATGATTATATGGATGTGTTTAATCTAGCATCTAGGATTTTACAAAAAAATGGGATATTTTGTATGGAAATGAAAAAACAATATATTGATTCAGATATATTTAAAGTTAGGACTTATGGAGCTACTCAAATAATTTTATGGAGAAATGATGATTAATGCTATGTATCCTGGAAGTTTTGATCCTATTACAAATGGTCATTTAGATATAATAAAGAGAGCATCTAAGCTATATGATAAGCTCTATATTGGAGTTTCAGATGAGGAGTCAGCTAAGAATAGACTTTTTTCTATTGATGACAGAATTTCTCTTGCGACTGAGGCTCTATCTCATATGGAGAATGTAGAGGTTATTAAGTTTAGAGGTTTATTAGTAAAAAAATGTGAAGGATTAGACTGCAGTGTGATAGTTAGAGGACTAAGAGCGCTATCTGATTATGATTATGAATTTAAAATGGCATTAATGAATAGGACGCTAAACAATGAAATTATAACACTATTTATGATGCCTCATGAGATATATACTCATGTTAGTTCTTCTTTAATTAAAGAAGTCTCTTCACTGGGTGGAGATATGTCTAAGTATGTTCCTGAACATGTGAAAATAGCCATTAAGGAAAAGTTTGGAAAATAATAAGCTATTTGATTTCTTAATAAGCCGCCTTAAGCATCCTTCAAAAATAACTTTATCAATTCCAGAAGATGATGATAGGGTATATGAAGCTATAGATATTCTAAAATCCACAGGTATTAATATTGCTTCTCATGATACTCTCCCTAGTTTATCTGAGGAATATATATCATCGGTTAAAAAGTTAAAATTCTTAGAAAATTGGCCAAAAAAAGATTTAGAGTCTTTTCTGAATCAGTTTTATATAAAATCTTTATTAATGCTAAATAATAATGATATTAATGCTGTTATCTGTGGATGCACTATGCCTACAGCTGATATCGTTCGTAATGCTATAAGAATTATAGGTATGGACTCTAACTCTAAGTGGATTAGCAGTATGTTTTTAATGATAAACCAATCAAGAGATAGATTTTTAACCTTTTCAGATTGTGCAGTTATTCCAGAACCGAGCAGTGAGCAGCTTGTTGAAATAGCTGAAAAAGCTAGTAAGATACATTATATGATAACAGGTGATGATCCTCGCATTGCATTTTTATCTTTTTCTACAAAGGGTAGCGCTGAACATTATAGAGTTTCTAACATTAGAAAAGCTGTAGATGTTTTCTCAAGAAAACATCCTGAAATTATACATGATGGTGAAATCCAGTTAGATGCTGCATTAAACAAGCACATATCAGATTCAAAAATTAAAGAGTCTAAATTAAAAGGGAATGCAAATACATTAATTTTTCCTAACTTAGATGCTGGAAATATTGGCTATAAGTTAACACAACAGCTAGCAGGATATTATGCATGTGGTCCACTATTGCTGGGATTAAATAAACCAGTCAATGATTTATCTAGAGGAGCTACTGTAGAAGATATCGTTATGATTTCACTGATAACAGCAATTCAATGTGAAAGGCTTGTAGATGCCAACTTATAACTATGAATGTCTTACCTGCAAAACTGTGATGAGTCTTATGCAAAGCATGAGTGAGCCTGCTTTTGAAAGTTATAAGTGTAAAGCATGTAATAAAAAAAAGAAAGTACGAAGAATTATTAGTGGGGGCTCAGGAATGATTTTTAAAGGCTCAGGATTCTATTTGACAGACTATACTGCATATGGGAAAAAGAGTAATAAAGTTGATAGTGATGGGAAAAAAAATGATTCAAAGTCTAAAAAGAAAAAAGAAAAAAAGAAAAAGAAAAAGGATTAAAAGTATATGAGTAAAGTAATGGTTGCACCAGAAGGTGAAAAGATTTTAATGGAGGGTGAAAAGTTAAATGTCCCTAACAAGCCTATTATACAATTTATTGAAGGAGATGGTACAGGGCCAGATATATGGAATGCATCAAAGATGGTCTTAGATGCTGCTGTTAAAAAAGCTTATAATGGAGAGAGAAAAATATCTTGGCTTGAAGTTTACGCTGGAGATAAATCAAATGAAGTATATGGAGAAAATACATGGTTACCAGATGAAACTCTGGAAAAAATTGATGAGTACAAAATTGCAATCAAGGGACCACTAACCACTCCAATTGGAGGGGGAATAAGGTCAATAAATGTTGCGTTGAGACAGAAATTAGATTTATATGTATGTCTTAGACCTGTTAAATGGTTTAACAATGTACCATCTCCGGTTAAAAATCCAGACGATGTAGATATGATTATTTTTAGAGAGAATACTGAGGATATATATGCTGGAATTGAATTCAAAGAAGGAACCAATGAAGTAGAAAAGATAATTGACTTTCTTAAATCAGAATTTCCAGA
>CAZKFO010000001.1:48241-50494 GCA_964552145.1 uncultured bacterium
CCTAAAACTTCAGGAGTGGGGATTAAACCAATTTCAGAAGAAGGAACGTCAAGATTGGTTAGAGCTGCCATTCAATATGCTATTGATAATAATAGGAAAAATGTTACGCTTGTTCATAAGGGAAATATTATGAAGTTTACTGAGGGAGCATTTAAGAATTGGGGTTATGAACTTGCAGAAAGTGAATTTAGAGATCATGTATATACTTGGAAGGACTACGACGATACAGTCGAATTAGCAGGTAAAGCTAAAGCTGATGAAGAGTATAATAATGCGATAAATACTGGTAAGATTATAGTTAAGGATGTTATTGCAGATGCATTCCTTCAGCAGATATTAACAAGACCAAAAGAATACGATGTTGTAGCAACGATGAATCTTAATGGAGACTATGTCTCTGATGCTTTAGCTGCACAAATAGGTGGTATTGGTATTGCACCTGGTGCAAATATAAATTATGATACTGGAGTAGCTATATTTGAAGCAACTCATGGTACGGCACCTAAATATGCAGGGCAAGATAAGGTGAACCCCTCATCTGTTATTTTATCTGGAGAGATGATGTTAAGATATTTAGGTTGGACAGAGGCTGCTGATTTAATTTTATCATCAATAAATAAAACATTAATGAAGAAGCAAGTTACATATGATTTTCATAGACTGATGGAAGGAGCAACCTTATTAAAATGCTCTGAGTTCGGTCAGACATTAGTTGATAATATGTAATGAAGTTTATTGATCAAGCTAGCATTCATGTTAAAGCTGGAGATGGTGGACATGGATGTATTGCTTTTCTTCGAGAGAAATTTAGACCCAAGGGTGGCCCGTGTGGTGGCGATGGTGGAAGAGGTGGGAGCATAATCCTTAGAGGGAATACCAACCTAAATACTCTTTTGGATATCAGTTTAAATAAACATTACAAAGCTAAGAATGGAGAGCATGGCAAAGGTAAGAATATGCATGGCAAAAATGCTCCTGATGTTATAATTAATGTCCCGCTTGGCACCATAATCAAAGATTCTAATACAAAACATATTATAATGGATATTGTTGATTCTAAGTCTGATTATATTCTTGCAAAAGGAGGAAATGGTGGATTTGGGAATGCAAGATACAAAACTGATAAAGAGACAGCTCCTCGGATTGCTAATGATGGACAGACTGGGGAAGAGCTTTCTATTGATTTAGAACTTAAAGTTTTAGCGGATGTGGGTTTAGTAGGATTTCCTAATGCAGGTAAATCTACCTTTATTTCAGTTGTATCTAATGCGAGGCCTAAAATTGCAGATTATCCCTTTACTACATTAACACCAAATCTAGGAATTGTTCAATATGATGACTATAAATCTTTTGTTGTTGCCGATATTCCAGGATTGATAGAAGATGCATCTAAGGGAAAGGGGCTAGGCAATAAGTTCCTTAAGCATATTGAGAGAACAAGAATACTAGTTTATATGCTTGACCCTAGCGTTGATGATATAGCAGAACAGTATTATAAGCTTTTAAATGAGATTACAGTGCATCATGAGGATAGTAAACATAAAAAATCAATTATCTTAATTACAAAAAATGATATTGCTGATGAAAATATTGATTTATCAGAACTTCCAGATAATATAAATAAGCTTTTAATATCATCAGTTTCAGGGTTTAATATCAAGGATGCAGTTAGGGCAATAGCTAGCCTTCTCGATTAAAGGTGGTTACATGTTGTTACAGATTCTTAGTTAAAACTTGAATAATATAATAAGGTGATTCCATCACTTATTTAAAATTAAAATATACCGAGGGGGATAACATCTTGGCTAACAAGTATTACACCATCTTTTTTTACATTATTTTTTCAACTTTATTTTCACAGGATATCATACTTAGTTTAGATGGTAACAACTTAAACTATAATAGCAATGCAAATATAGCTGGATTTCAATTCTCACATAATGGTTGTGTTACAGGTGCTAGCGGTGGAGATGCTACTGCAAATGGATTTGTAGTATCTGCAAGTGGTACTACTTTACTTGGATTTTCATTTACAGGATCAGTAATTCCAGCTGGTCAAGGGGTATTGGTAGAACTCTCTGGAAATGTTTCAGGAGATTGTATATCTGATTTCATATTCTCTAGCTCAAATGGTAGCGCTCTAGACGTTGTTTTTGAAACAGGACCATCCGAGCCATATTATAACTTAGCTATCAATTCAACTGGAGAATCTCATCTTGTTATTCTGCAAGATAGCATTGAAGGTCTTGATGT
>CAZKFO010000002.1:0-9514 GCA_964552145.1 uncultured bacterium
ATATTGATTTTGTATTTGCTCAATTACATCATCCTCATAAATCAGAACTATGGACCCCAGGAGAACATTGGTATACTGGAGAGGTTATTGAGCGAATGGAAAATTTTTCAGATGAGTGCGGAAAACCAAGTATTCATTTTTTTGGGCATACTCATGGATATTCTAGGGGTCAGTCAAGAGATCATGAGCATCTCTGGGTTAATGTGGCCACGGCTGGAGGTGCAATTGATTATTGGGGAGAATGGCCTCAGGCAGATTATGATGAGTTTACAGTTACTCAAGATGAATGGGGATTTGTGGTGGTAGATTTAGATGCAGGGGAGGAACCTCAATTTACTCTTAAACGAATCAGTAGGGGCAATGCCTATGCATATAGAGACAATGAGGTACGCGATGAGGTCGCCATTCGTTTCAATAATACGCCGCCCACCCAGCCTGTTGGATTGTCTCCCAGTGGTCAGGTAGATCCAGATTTTCTTGTATTAAGCGCAGATGATTTTTTAGATGCTGATGGAGATGCGCCCATGGCAGCACAGTGGATGGTATATCAGGATTGTGATTTATCATCCGAACCCCTTATCAAAAAATTTGTTAATATGGAGAATTGGTATTTTAATGAAAACACCCAGGAATCAGTTGAGCTTACCCAGATTAGTGTATCTGGATTAAGTGGAAACACTTCATATTGTTGGCAGGTGCGGTATCGTGACACCAGCCTTGGCTGGAGTGATTGGTCAGAGCCACTATCCTTTGATACTGGAGAGTCTCAGTATTCTGAGAATCTACTTCTTAACCCAGGAGCAGAGCAGGGGACTTTAGGATGGGTGGTCATGGAGGGATATATGGAATCTCTAGAGGCTTATACCTGCGATGGAATAGAGCCCCATAGCGGAGATTATTATTTTATTGTAGGTGCGCTTTGTAATACGGTTAGCTATTCTGAAGCATATCAGGAGGTTGATGTATCTGAATATGCTGATTGCATTGATCAGGGCTTAGCGTTTGCAAACTATGGCGGCTATCTATCTGATTGGGGTGGATCGGATTATCCAGAAATGACAGTTGCATTTATTGATGAAGATGGAAATGAAATATTTAGGCCTGACCCATTTGGAACGTATAACGCCTTTTGGACATTATTTTCAGAGCAGTATGAAATTCCAGTGGGAACTCGATCTATCCAAACGATTCTCATGGGAACTCGGTATGCTGGTGATGACAATGATAGCTACTTTGATGATTTATTTCTTAAAGTGTGGCAGAATCAATCCTGCATGGGTATACTGGGAGATATGAATGGTGATAGTATCATTAATATTTTAGATGTCATTTTATTAGTTAATATCATTCTTGGTTCTGATGGTGATACAGCGATGGGTGACATCAATATGGATGGCTCAATTAACATCCTGGATGTGATTTTATTGGTAAATGTAATACTTGAAAGCTAATCTACTTCTTATCAAATAATTTTTTATACTTCCCAAATCCTTTTTTCTCTAGATCATCATATTTTATAAATCGCAGTGATGCAGAGTTGATACAGTATCGCATGCCCGTTGGGTTTGGTCCATCATTAAATAGATGTCCTAGATGAGAATCAGAGGATGTTGATTTGAGCTCAACTCGTTTATAGCCAAGATCATAATCGTCACTTTCTTTAATAGATTCATCATCAATAATATCATAGAATGAAGGCCAGCCCGTCCCAGAATCATACTTATGTATAGAGCAAAACAGAGGCTTCCCTGAAACAATATCAAGATAGATGCCATCTTCTTTGTTATCCCAGTACTCATTCTCAAAGGGTGGTTCGGTTGAGCAGTTCTGAGTTACATCATACTGTAATTTAGTTAGTTTTTCTTTCAAAGAATCTTTCTCCTGAGTGTCTTTACTCATTAATAATACACTTAAAGCTACAATGACTAGCAATAATTTAACAATACTCTTCATTTTAATTATTCATTTGGCAATGAAGAAAGCGCTCATCAAACACCGGACCAATTAATAGCTGATTTTCATAGACTGTTCCAACACTTGACCCTGATAGCGATTGTCCATCATTTAAAAATATTTCCTCTATGATGTCCTCATCTTCATTTAGCGTAATCTTAATAACCTGTGAAGGGGATAACTTCTTTTCTTTTTTCTGATGTCGTGCAAATGCAAGCGCCTTTGGATGAGATCCAATCCATAAATTCCCTGCATCATCAAGTTCAATATTATCAATGGCACTATTTAGATAAATTGATCGCTCCTCATCAAGTTCGTTTGTTTCTAGATTTCTTGAAAAAATAGATAACGTTCGGCCTATACACTGCGCAACGTATACGCTATTCCCATCATGGCTTATATTAATTCCGTTTGCATAAATGAGTCCACGCGCGACAATACGGAAGCTATTCCCATTATAGAACGCCACATTTGATCCAGGAATCTGCATGTAGTCATAAAATTTTTGTTTCATTGGGTCCATGCTAATATGATCATTGGTCACATAGAACACCCCATCATCCACAAGCACCAAATCATTGGGACTAATGAGCAGCTTATCCTTAATGGTATAACGATGAGTGAGCGATTGATCTTGAAGGCTAAATATTTCAATGGAGTGATTACCAGTCTGATGATTCACAACCGCAACCTGCACAGTACCGTCATCTAAATCGAGCGTTGAAATCCCATGTGGATGAAACTCAAAATCAAGGCTGGGGGTTAAGTTAATCAGCTGCTTTTGATTAACGTCATATAAAAAAATATTTCCCTGTATGTTGTTTCCATTTAAATATGATCGTCGGTCATCTGATGATATAAGCGCAAACCCATCTCCAATCATGGTGATATCCTCTGCGCCTACAATCTCAGTAATTTCTTCACACGCACCATCAAAATGGGGTTTGATAGATTTAAACTCACCTGCATCAAATAAGGTGCGGCCAATCATAATAAGTGCAGCTAGTGTTAGATTGAACATATGATTTAGCTTGAAAGGTGTTTATGGTATATAAGAGAGATTACCATAATAGTAAATGGCAGAGTAAATAGAAGCCCCATCATATATAGCATCGCGCCAATGAGGTTCATGCAGCCTAGCAGCGCCCATATAATAAAGAGCTCTGCCTCAAATCCATTTGTCGCCATAAAACTTCTTTTTAGTGATTCAATTGCCCCTGTGTTTTTATCCATAATAAAATAAACAAAGAAATGTGTTTTAATAGATAGATATACAACGGAAACCCCCATTAGGATAAGCCCTACAATCATTATGCTTGATGGATTTTCACCTAAAATCATTTCCCAATCTGGCTCTAATCCATCAGCAGCACGATTAATTATTTCTTGATACATTTCAAGCCCAGTAGTCATTATGAAAAATAGAGTAATCATACATATCATTCCACTAATAATCATAAAGCTTCCGAGTAAGTTAGAGGGAATTTTATGGAAGTAATTAAATATATTAGATATCTCTTCAGGCTCACCGCCCCTTACCAGCTGTATCATTTGTACAATAATACCAAGGCTGATTCCGGTAGATAGAATAGTATATGCTATTTGATATATGATATAGCCAGCACCACTCCCACCCAACAAACTTGTGATTATACTTGGAAAAATAATTTGAATTGCAAACATCAAGAACCCAATATTAAATAGGAAACTTGCGTGCAGCTTGTAGGTGTCAAACGCCTGAATAAATAATTCTCTTTTTGAAATAGATTGCATTAGATTATAGATAATATTTAACTATGGATAATATAACTTGAATTCAACTATCAAAAAATACTCAACTCTATTTATTCTCATACAAATATCATTGGCTGCGTTACTATTTGACGTACCAGTAGAGCTTGATCAGCCTAATGGATCCACCCTTAATTGCTATGTATCAGGCGATGAATATTATAATTATTTCCATGATATCGATAAATATACTATTGTTCAGAGCACAGAGGATGGATATTACTATTATGCTTATATGGATAATAATACGATACTTCCATCTATCTATCGTGCAGATCAGAGTCATGATTTAGTTGCGCTAGGATTTTCTAAAAAAATTATGATATCAAAATCAGAATATCTTGATAAGCGATATAGAAAATGGAGCAATATTGATCAGACACGAGATGCCCCTACAATTGGTACTCTTAATAATCTTAATGTATTTATTCGTTTTGCTGATGAGGATGAGTTTCAATCACCTCGAAGCTATTATGATAACTATTTTAATGGTGTTTCTGGTCCATCTATGAAGCATTATTTTAAAGAAGTTTCTTATGATACCCTTACAGTTAACACGGTACACTATCCAGAATCAGATATGATAAGCAATATATCATACCAGGATGAATATCCACGTTGCTATTACCAGCCCTATAATGCAGTGACCAACCCATGTGGATACCCAGAAAATCAGGTGACATTTCGTGAGCACACATTACTTTCCAATGCTATTGCGTATATTGAAGATCAGGTTCCAGATGACCTTATTATAGATGCTAATAATGATGGACGAGTTGACAATGTCACTTTTCTTGTTAGTGGCTCACCTGGTGGATGGGCAGAGCTTCTTTGGCCACACCGCTGGGCATTATATTCGCAGGAAGTATTCATCGAGCAAAATGGGGAACAAAAGAGAGTTTGGGATTATAACTTTAATTTAGCAGTTGGACCATATTTTTCTGTAGGTACACTATGTCATGAATTTGCACACTCCTTAGGTGCACCAGACCTATATCATTACTGGGATGATGTTGCCCCCGTTGCTGTAGGTGGTTGGGATGTGATGGATGCAAGCGCTGATATTCCTCAATATCCAAGTTCGTACATTAAATATAGATATTTTGATTGGATTACACTTGAGGATGCATCCGCAGGGGGTACATTTACCCTTAACCCTGTTACATCGAGACATAATTCAGCATACCGATTAAACTCAATCAATCCGAATGAATATTTTGTTTTAGAGTATCGAATCCAAAATGGTATATATGATGTCAATGCACCTGGAAATGATTCTGGACTTCTGATTTATCGAGTTAATAATTTATATAATGGACAGGGTAATGCAAATGGCCCTCCAGATGAATTATACTTGTATAGAGTTGGAGGTACGCCTAATAGCAGTGGATCATTTGGCGCAGCGCCATTTAGTTTAGATCTTGATAAAACAGAGTTCAATGATAGCACAAACCCATCATCATTTCTTAGTGATAATTCACCAGGTGGAATTAATATTATCAATATAGGTGTTGGGGGTGAAACAATTGAGTTTACTGTTATGAATCTTGTGCTTCTAGGACAGTATGATGGATTCAGCAATGATTCTGATAATGATGGTATTATTAATCCAGGGGAAGATGTACTTCTTGAATTTTCAATGAACAACATGTCCCCTGATGTAGCTGCATATAATGTGATGGGTTATTTTTCTACATCATCTAATGTAATTGATTTTCCCTCTGAAGGTATTGAATTTGGAGATTTAAATCCCAGTCAAAGTGTGACATCTGAATTTATACAGATTTCCATCCCAGATGATATAGAGCTAGGTCTACTTACTATTGATTTAATGATAGAAGCATTCTACGAGCAGGAAGATACAGGTAATATGCTTATATATACTGGGACATCATCCTTTAATATTGATATTAGTATTAATCAAGAGGGGTTTCCTCATGAGACTGATTTTGCAATTAGCTCATCACCTATATTATTAGATATTGATAATGATGATAATCAGGAACTTATTTTTGGAGATTATGATGGCTTTATTCGTGCGTTTAAATCTAATGGGGTAGAAGTAATTAACAGTGTATATCCATATGAAACAGATGATCAAATATGGGGATCGCCAGCCTCAGCTGATATTGATTTAGATGGCACCATTGATTTTGTGATAGGTTCAAAGGATAAAAAATTATATTTATTTGATCAGAATGGATTTAAGACATATACTAATCTTGGTAGTTTTTTGATGGCCACTCCTGCTATTGGTAATATTGATGATGATGAAGAGCTTGAAATTATTATTGGTGGATATTCCAATGGTTCGGGGAGAAAGATTTATGTGCTAAATCATGATTTGAGTATGGTTGATGGATTTCCTGTGTTGATTAATGAGCGTATACAAAAAGGTGTTTCGCTTGCTGATTTTAATGGTAATGGAAAACAAGATATTGTATTTGGTACAGATAGTGATAATATATATCTTATGTTTGATGATGGCTCCATTGCACCAGGATTTCCATTTTTAACTGATGGATCAATTAAAAGCTCTCCAACTATTTTAGAAATTAATAATCAGCTAATTATTTTTGCATCAAGCATGGATGGCTCTTTATATGCAATTAATGAAGATGGAAGTGAAAGATTTAAATTTATTGCAACAGATGATATTAAAACCTCACCTGCATTATTAAATCATTTAGATCAGAGCTATGTTTTCTTTGGCGATGCAAATGGATATCTTTATGCGCTTGATACGAATGGAAACTCGTTATCTAATTTCCCCATTAATCTCAATAGTCCTATCACGAGTTCAGTCGTATTTACTGACTTGAACTCTGACTCTATTTCAGATGTTATATTTGGAACTGAAGATGGTAATATGCACGCAATGGATATGCATGGAAACTATCACTCATATATGCCGGTTGAATACCCCTTTGCATATCGCAGCGCTCCTATAGTTGAGGATATAGATAATGATGGTGATTTAGAAATAATCGCCGGTACCAGTTTATCCATTAATGTGCTTGATGTTAAGGATTCAGGGAGTTCAGATGGATATTGGTCAATGTATAAGGGAAATGCTAGACGTGATGGATTTTACCAATTTATCATTACTTGTATTCCTGGAGATTTAAATTATGATTCTTCCATTGATATTCTTGATGTTGTTATCATTGTTCAGCATGTAATGGAGCCGATCAATCTTGAGTGTGGTGATATTAATAGTGATGGTATTGTAGATATACTTGATATAATTAGCCTTCTAAATAGCATATTAGATAATTAATGATTTTATATATTCATCTATGGAGTGTCAATATCATTCTTTTGATGTTTATTATTGGCGCGATTGGTTACATTCTCAATGAAGAAAAGCAGCAATACATAATTTCTACAAAACTCCTTAAGTATCTAAACTATGTCTTAAGTATATCGATTATTACAGGTATTATTATGCTTCTCATTAATACCTATTGGATATCATTTCCTAAATTTTTAATTAAGCTATCAGTTATAATGATATTACTTGGAGTAATGATACAATTCAGAAAGACAATTGAGCATCATAACAACCTTCGATCTACCATCATTATTGGCCTATTTATTATTATCTATTCCATATCAATGCTCATAGGTTCATACTATTAATGGCACAACAAAATTTTTATTATGCTGATTCTAATGGTAATGATTTTATTATCATTTTAAAAGATGAGCTCATTACTAATCTAAACAAATCAACAATACAATCATTATGTAATTTTCAGGATAAGCCAGTAGATGGGCTATTACTTATTGATACTACTGTTCAAGGTTATGATTTTAAAATGGATTATTATAATAATGACGGTACGTGGGAAACGATGTGTGTAAATGGTGCGCTATGTACTATAAATCTTCTTATCCACTTGAAATTTAATTTTTCTCATAATTGTTTTAAAGCGGGTGATGGGAGTCATAATATTCAGTTTAATGACAATCAAATTTTTATAAAAATGATTACCCCACGATTTAAAACCAATGATATAGAGTTGCATGGTATTAGTGGTTCTTATATTGATTCTGGCGCAAAACATTTTGTACTTATCAATAACATAGTAGATAATAATCAATTATATAAATTAGCGCAAGCGATTCGATATGATGATTATTTTCAACCAGATGGACTTAATGTGAATTTCCTTAATATTATTAGTTCAAACCATATTAATGTTATTACCTATGAGAAAGGTATTGAGAGTATCATGCAATCTTGTGGTTCAGGCTCTGTAGCTGCTGCGTTTTACGCGGCATCCAAGCAATCTCTCTCTAGCCCATTAAACGTATCAAATCTTGGTGGTAATTTTACGATTAAATTTAACGAGAGTTGGGATAATATATGGATTGGAGGATGTCCATCTACACTAAAATTATTTTTTTTAGAATTATAGTAATTCTATTTTTTTTAATATATCAATAATCAGCTGAGAGAAGATTAATCCGCTTTCATTTGCCTTTGTTACGACTTCATGATGAGTGAGCGGTGTGGATGAAATTCCTACGGCGTAGTTTGTAAGACATGCAAGTGATAGCAGCTTTAATTTTAGCTCATACGTCCTTTCTATTTCAGGGACTGTAGACATTCCAACCGCACTAACATTTAGATCTTTTAGCATTTTTACCTCTGCAGGGGTTTCATAGGTTGGCCCTAATGTCCATCCATAGGTTCCTACTCTAGGTTCGATACCAAGTTTATCCATTACTTGTAGAGTAATATCAATCAGTTGAGGATTATAGTAGTCATCTCCTGACACCTTAACTGGAGTACTAGGTGTATTTCTAAATGTAGCATCAATATGAGAGTCAATAATCATTAAATCACCAGGTGACCATAATGATTGTAGGCAACCTGATGAATTCGTTGTAATAATATATTTACAATCCATTTGATGAAAAACATCAATTATTATATGTGTTTTTTCATAATCAATACCTTCATAGTAATGAAATCGCCCATTTGCAAACATTAAGGTTTGATTGCTTCCGGTCAAGTTTCCTATTACAAATTCTCCCGCATGCCCATCAATTGTAGTATCTATAAATGATGGAATATCTGAATATTTTATTGTAATTTTATTTTCTAATTGTGTACATAGTTGGCTTAATCCCGAACCCAGGACAATTCCCACATTGGGTTTTACGTGAATTTGAGATTCTATGTATTTTATAATTTCTATCATGATTTATACGCTTCAGTTGATAGTTGACCACAGGCTGCGTCAATATCAGTACCCTTACTCCATCTTACTAATGTTTGATAGTGCTTTTGATTTTCATATAAAGTGGATATAAAATCATTAATAATATGTTCTTCTGGTCTAGAGAATTTATTTCCAATATCATTAAATGGAATAACGTTAATCTTGCATTTAAGCCTATTACCATAGGTCGCTAATTTTTGTGCATCTTCTCTAGAATCATTGATATCTTTTAATAAGACATATTCAAGCATAATCATATTTTTTTTATCAGATGGATATCGATCAAGTTCTTCCATAAGCATTTCAATGTTCCATTTTTTAGTAATAGGCATGATGCTCTCACGTGTTTTATTATCTACGGCATTTAGTGATATTGCAAGTTTATACGGTTGATTTTCATCAATATATTGCTTTATTTTGGATAATATTCCTGATGTGGATATGGTAATTCTATTTTTACCGAGATTCATCCCATTGTGGCTATGTAGAATAGCTGCAGATTTAATCACCTGATTATAATTTAGAAAAGGCTCTCC
>CAZKFO010000002.1:9524-28089 GCA_964552145.1 uncultured bacterium
GATTAAAGTAATCAACTTTTTGCTTCATATCCATATTAGTATCTTTGATTAAATCTCTATATTCAGATTCTTGTAATGGATTGTCTTTTAAGTATTGCTCAAACTCTTTCAATTCTTTTCTTCTATCAAAATTAGTAATTGGTTCATTTCGTAACGCTGTAATTTCAATAATTTGATCAATAATTTCACCGCATGATAGATTGCGTTTAAACCCCATTCTTCCAGTAGCGCAGAATTTACAGTCTACGCTGCATCCAACTTGGGAGGAAATACATACAGTATGTAAGTTTTTATCAATCATACTCACAGACTCAATCAGTTCTCCATCCATGGTTTTAAATAATATTTTTTTTGTATTCTCAGCTTCTGAGCTTTGCATATCTTCTATTTCAAGAGTTTTTAATATATAATTATCATTAATAAACTCTTTTATGTCGTTTGGAATATTATTCATCAATTGGATATCCATAACGCCATGCTTGTACATCCAGTTATAGATTTGCTTTGCTCTAAACTCAGAAAAGCCGTTATCAAAACATATAGCGGTTAGCTCTTCAAGATTTAAACCTTTTATTTGCTTTTGTGTCATATAATATTTTTTTAAATTGCGTCCTCATATAAATTTACTATGTAATCATGAAGATAAAATTAATTTCTTTATGTATTTAAACTAGATTACTATCTAAGGGAAAATATGGATAATATAAAAATTATAGAAAAATTAAATAAAAGTAAAGAAAAGCTATATAATATGATCTCACGATCTGTTATAGGTCAAAAGGATGTTATAGATCATTTATTCATTGCATTACTTTGTAAGGGGCACGTACTTCTAGAGGGTGTTCCTGGACTTGCTAAAACATTACTTGTTAAGACATTATCAGAGGCTCTTGATTTACAATTTAATCGAATTCAATTTACTCCAGATTTAATGCCTTCAGATATTACGGGTACGGACATTATTGAACAAGATCAGAAAACATCCCAACGAGGATTTAGATTCTTTAAGGGGCCTATTTTTGCAAATATAATTCTTGCAGATGAAATTAATCGTACTCCACCCAAAACACAATCAGCACTTTTAGAAGCAATGCAAGAGAATAGAGTGACAACAGGCGGAAACACCTATACTCTTGAGCAACCATTTTTTGTTCTTGCTACGCAAAATCCAATAGAACAAGAGGGGACTTATCCTCTCCCAGAAGCACAACTTGATAGATTTATGTTTAATATTTTAATCAATTATCCTAGTCAGGATGAAGAACAAGAAATTGTTAAATCACTAACCATGGATAATAAATCAAGTATTGAACCCGTGATTAGTAGAGATGAACTACAATCCTTTCAAGATTTAATTAAACATGTTCCAGTTGCTGATAATGTTATTGATTATGCGGTAAAGCTTGTTGGTATGACTAGACCTTCTTTTGATGGCGCTCCACAAATTACTAAGGATTGGTTGGATTGGGGGGCAGGCCCACGAGCAAGTACGTTCCTTGTGATGGCAGCTCAAGCCAAGTGTCTTCTAAATGGTAAAAGCACACCTGATATTAAAGATATACAGAGTATTTCCAAGCCGATATTGAGACATCGTATTATAACTAATTTTACGGCAGAAGCTGATGGAGTAAGCAAAGAAGATATTATTGATCAACTTATTGATCAAAGTCAGAGCTAAGTAATGAAAAAATCCAAGTATTTACAGCCGGAACTTTTATCAAAGCTTCAGAATCTATCTATTAAAGCAAGATACGTTGTTGAAGGTTTTATGTTAGGTTTACATAAAAGCCCCTATCATGGTTTTTCCGTTGAATTTTCTGAGCATCGCCCTTATGGATTTGGAGATGAAGTAAGGCATATTGATTGGAAATTATGGTGTAAAACTGATAAGTATTATATCAAGCAATTTGAAGAAGAGACTAATTTAAAAGCACATATTATACTTGATCAGAGTCGCTCCATGGATTATGGTTCATCAAACGTAACAAAATTTGAATATGCAAAATTATTGGCGGCATCTTTCTCTTATATTTTAATTAAGCAACAGGATGCTGTGGGACTTGAATTATTTGATGAGAAAATTAATAAGTTGATTCCAGCTAAATCTATTCCTAGTCACTTGAATATTCTTCTATCTCATATGGAACATGCAGAACCTGGAAGTAAGACTAATATTGCTCAAGCACTTCATCATTCTGCCGATGGAATTAGCAAGCGAGGCCTTATTATTGTGATATCTGATTTTATGGATGATCCCATTACTATTATGAGCGGATTAAGACACCTTCGCCATAATGGTCATGAGGTCATTGTTTTTCATATATTAGATCAGTATGAATTAAACTTTAATTTTAATGAAAGAATTAAATTTATTGATAAAGAAACAGGAGAAGAAATTACTACTGATCCATGGCACATTAGTGATGAGTATAATAATCATTTTCAGAAGCATTGTGATATCATAAAGAATGGCTGTGGATATAATAAAATTGAGTATGTTCAGTTGCAATCCAATCAGCCCCTTGATATAGCATTATCCGAATTATTACTTAAAAGAAAAAATTATTAACCCAAAATGTAATCTCCATCACATGATCTATCATTAGGCTATTATATATTTAGTTAGCACCAATTTGGTGTATAGGGAGGAGATAAGACCTCGATTATAACCAAGGTCTTATTATTGATAGCGGACAACTTGATTGTCCGCTATCAATCTATTTAGGTATATAATCATCTAAGAATGGAATATAAGTTTCATTCGTATACTCGATGATATCTCTTATATTATTTGCAATATACTGCGCATCATCTAATCCTTCTGCAGATGCATCTAAAAAGAACTCTCGTGCTTTTGTAAAATATTCTGATGCAATTTTAAAATTATTTAATGCATCTCTTTTCATTGATAGTGTAACGGATTTTTCTCGATTGATATCTTCAATTACATCGACTGCTATATTATAGTATGACTCTGCGGCTCCTTTATATGCTAGCCCTATATTATATAGCAGTAAATTAAAATACATTCTATCAATTTTTGATCGTTGAATAAGTGCTTTTTCACCCCACTCAATTGCATCTAAGTATTTTTCTGATTTTAAATTAATTTCTAGTATAGATAGTACTGCAGTCATTGATTCATTGTTAGATAATGTAAATGCTTTTTCATATTCTATCATTGCATCATCCCAGTCTCCCTGTTCTTTCAATATTTCTGCTTTTGTCAATATAAGTTCAATTGTATTCTCGGAGGTCAAGCTATCCATATTAAGTGCTTTATTAATCATATCTTTAGCCGCATCAATATTATTATCTTTTTTATAAAATTTAGCCAGTACAATATATGTTGCAGCCTGTGAGGGATCAATATCTATTGCTAATTTAAATTGTTTAATAGCCTCTTCTTTTTCCCCGTTTTGATACGCATCAGATGCGCCATTATATATGTTAACCCATAATTCTTGTCTATACGCAGTGACTGCTTCTCCTATAGTAAATGCAAAGCTATCTTTTATATTTTTGCTTGTAATCTCTTCTTTTGCTCTTAATTGTTTTGGAGTATCTAGTTTTTGGTCTGGATTTCTACGCATGGCTTCATCAAGCATCCCTGCCATTTGGATCCATTTTTTCTGTGGCTTATATATTTCAACAGCTATAAAATAAGGTACAGATGCATCAGTTGCATGTACTTCCATTTCCATGGCTTTCAGTGCCCATTCCTCTGCTTTTTTCAGATTTCTCTCTGACCTTGCAGATGTTTTAGCAGATCGAAATTCCATACTTGATGGAGTTGTTGATGCACAACCAGATAAAAACAATATACCTGCCAATATAAGATTACAATATAATTTGAACATGAAAACTCCTATTTCATTAGTTGTTTTAGAATTTCAACCCTTGATTCGATTTGATCTAAATTTAAGTTAATTATTTCATCTATTCCAAAGCCTGCCACAGTAAATGATGCAATAGAAGTTGCATATAACATTGCTGATTTTATATCATCCACACCATGCTTTGATATGTATCCAATCAAACCACCAGCAAAACTATCACCTGCGCCCGTTGGATCAAACACATCAATATTGGGAATACATGGTATTTCAATAATATCATTATTTGTCAATAATAATGCCCCTCTGCTTCCCATCTTAATAATTACTGTTGATGGCCCATAATCTAGTAGAAGTTGACCCGCCTTAATAAGATCTTCATTCTTTGTTAATTGTATTGCTTCTTCATCATTCAATAAAAATATATCTGAATTTTTAATTACTGTATACAATCCATCTAGATCTAAGTCAATCCATAGATTCATTGTATCTGAGACAACCAATGAAACGTTATCTTTCATTTGATTTAGGACATCCAGCTGCAATGAAGGTTGAATATTAGCTAAAAATAGAATTCCATTATTAGTAGAGCTCGATGTAATATTAGGTTTAAAATGTTCAAATACCCCTAGTTCTGTGAATAGTGTTTCTCGTGATGAGTAATCTAGATTATATTTTCCTCCCCAGCGAAATGTTTTACCATTCTCCTCTATAATATTTTTTGAATAAATATTTTTTGAATAAAATATATCCCAATATTTTTTTGGAAAATCATCTCCCACAATTCCAATTACCTCTACAGATGTAAATTTAGATGCTGCAATTGCAAAATATGTTGCTGATCCACCAAGCAGCTCATCACGATTACCCTTTGATGTTTTTAAGCTATCAAGAGCAATGGACCCCACAACACTTATATTTGTTTTATCCATGGTAGGGTATAATAAATACAATTGTTTATTATTTACTAGCTCAAATTTTATAAAACTAACAATGAAACTTATTCTATATAATGGATTACATTCTTTATATTAATAAATGTCATTACTTACTTATTGCTCAGCCTGTGGTATGGAAAATACATATGGTTTTGTTGATGGGAATCATCGCTATCATTGTAAATCCTGTAATACCATTCACTATCAAAACCCTAAGCCTACCGCTACTATTATATGTTTAAAAAAAGATCAAATTTTACTTGCTAAGAGAGCATTTGAACCAGCAAAAGGTGAGTGGGGACTTCCTGGAGGGTTTATGGAGCTAGATGAAACTCTCAATGAAGCGGCTGTACGCGAGCTTAAAGAGGAAACTCATTTAGATGGAGTTGTTACTGGTATTATATCAACATGTTCTCATTATGGTACAATCTTTGGTGATATATTATTAATTGGAGTTACTATGGAAGTCGATGATTTTTCATCTATTAAGGCTGGTGATGA
This sequence comes from uncultured bacterium, assembly GCA_964552145.1. Classification (GTDB taxonomy): domain Bacteria; phylum Fidelibacterota; class Marinisomatia; order SCGC-AAA003-L08; family D37C17; genus TMED161. The sequence goes on from CAZKFO010000002.1 coordinate 14,800, forward strand.
CGCGGAGGAGCTAGGTTTTTTTGATTTAGATAAACTACCAGATATTGCCTTTTATTGTCATAATAAGTTTATTAATGAATTTAAATCTAGATGAAAAACCAATATCCAATTTATGAAATGTGAGCTTTGTAACATATATTCACATCTTTTTTGTTTACAATAGACCTAAATATTATTAATGTTATAAAAATTGTAATAATATTGTAGTATGAATATAAAATAAATGAGGTATTTATGAAGAGTACATCAATCTTTATCATGATCTTTTTCACCGTTTTATCTGCCCAAGATAATTTAGGGGGGGATCCATATAGTCTTAATCATAATATGCGTGAAAATACAGCAACCATATTGACAGAGGCTGTAGATCGAGATTTAATGCTTGCTGAGGATGCATTAAGGCCTATTAATTCACCATATAGATACGGCAAAAAATTTGAAGTTAATTATAACTTTTTTGACTATGCACAAAAAGATATTGTTGATGATGGATATGAAGTATGGCGGCTAGATATTAGAAGTCATAATGCGTTAGCAATGTCATTAGAGTTTATGCCATTTTATCTATCAGATGATGCGTTACTTTATATGTATGATGAAGATTTAACGAATGTATTAGGGGCTTACTCCTCAATTAATAATGAAGATCATGGCGAATTTAGTATTCCCTTGTTACGGGGTGATGTCATTCATATAGAACTTTTAATCCCTCAAAATTCCCATGATGGTAATAATATTATTATATCAAGTATTATACATGATTATAGAGATGCTCTTAATCTATGGGGGAATTATGAAAGTGATCGAGATTGTGGTGATAATGTAAACTGCTCTAGTGCAACTGACTATCAGGATCCTGTTAATGCTGCTGCTTATATTGATATGGGTGGATATATATGTAGTGGTTCTATGATTAATAATACGAATAATGATTTAACACCATATTTCCTAACTGCATGGCATTGCATTGATGGATCAAATGTTAATGTTTTCCGATTTTATTTTAATTATGAAACCTCTAGCTGCAGTGGTAACAATGCAAATTATGGTTCATATGCTTATAGCTCAGATTTATTAGTTACATCAGGGGATATGGACCCTGATTTTGCACTACTATTAATTGATGATGATATTTATTCTTCATGGAATGTATTCTATGCAGGTTGGAATCGAAGCAGCAGCAATCCAACCATTTCATGCGGAGTACATCACCCTAATGGAGCTCCTAAAAAAATCAATTTTGATAATGATACTGCCTATAGTTCAGGACCTATTAATTGGGGTGACGTAGGGACCTCTCCATCTGGATCACATTGGGAGGTATCTTGGGATGATGGCGGAACAGAAGGAGGGTCATCTGGATCGCCTTTGTTTGATAGTAATCAGCGAATTGTTGGTCAGCTATCTGGAGGATCCGGTGCATGTGGACAAGGTAGTGACAGCTATGGGAAACTCTATAGAGCATTTTCTACAACAAATATTGAAAATTGGTTATGTCCCGGGAATTCATGTCCGAATGCAATAGATGGAATTTATACAGCAGGTGAATCAGATTATATTACAGTTACGGATCCTAATGGTGGAGAAACATTAGATGTTGGATCAGAGTTTGATATTACATGGGAGTCAAATTCAAGCAGCAATGTATCTATTAAGCTGTATGTAAATAGCACTTTTAACTCTACTATTGCAGCGAATACCATTAATGATGGATCTTATGCTTGGAACATACCATCATCTATTGCATCTGGATCTAATTATAAAATCAAAATTACTAGTAATACCAATTCTTCGGTCTATGATTTTAGCGATGGAACTTTTTCTATCCTCAGCCCATCAGTAGATTTAAATATTGGTAATGTTAATGTTAATAGTGGAGTAATTAGTATTGATATTGTAAATCAAATTGCGGTGAGTGGTTTTCAGTTTACTTTATCTGATTATCCAGATTATATAACAATCACAGGTGTTGGCGGTGGTTTAGCTGGATCATATGGATTCACATCAAGCGCCAACGCATCTGGAACGATTGTTGGATTCTCATTATCTGGCGCACAAATTCCAGTAGGGAGTGGAACCCTTATTGACATCTACTTTGATATTGATAATCCAGGTGGAGTGACTTCGCTTTGTTTAGAAGATGTAATTATTTCTGACCCATTAGGTTCAGCATTAGGAGTTGACATTGGAGATTGTCAAGATATAAATCTCAATCCATCAGTAGATTTAAATATTGGTGATATTGATGTCAATAGCGGAATAATTAGTATTGATTTAACAAATCAAATTGCGGTTAGTGGCTTTCAATTTGCTTTATCTGATTATCCAGACTACATAAGTATTACAGGTGCAGGAGGTGGCTTGGCTGGATCTTATGGATTTTCAACTAGTACTAATGAGTCAGGTACGATTATAGGATTTTCATTATCTGGCGCACAGATTCCAGTAGGAAATGGAACACTTATTGATATTTACTTTGATACTGATAATCCAGATGGAATGACTTCACTTTGTTTAGAGGATGTAATTATCTCTGATCCATCAGGAGTAGCATTAGGTGTTAATATTGGAGATTGTCAAGAAATTGAGCTTTTATCCATAATATTAGGTGATATGAATTTTGATGGCAGCCTTGATGTGCTTGATGTTGTTTCATTAGTGAATATAATTTTAAACTCAGAGGATGTATCACCTAGTGAGTTTATTGCTGCAGATATTAATGAGGATGCAAGTATTAATGTTATGGATGTTGTTTTACTTGTCAATTTAATTATTGGAGATTAAGTTAGTAACATTATAATTATAAAAAGGGGAGAATTATTCTCCCCTTTTTTTTTAAATTCTTAGTGTAATAAATATTTAATTAATGAGCGATAATATAAAATATATTGAAATATATACAGATGGTGCTTGCAAGGGCAATCCTGGTATGGGTGGATGGGGTGCTATTCTTATTTATAAGGATCATATTAAAGAGATTAGTGGTTTTGAATCTGAAACCACGAATAATATTATGGAGCTTACAGCTGTTATTAAGGCTTTAGAGTCATTAAAAGAAGAATGTCATGTTGTTTTAACAACTGATTCAAATTATGTTAAGGATGGTATCACTGATTGGATTAATAATTGGAAATTAAATGGCTGGAAGACAGCAAATAAACAACCTGTAAAAAATAAAGAATTATGGATTATGCTTGATTCATTATCAAAAAAACATATTATAGATTGGAAATGGGTTAAGGGACATTCAGGCCATTTAGAGAACGAACGAGCTGATCAGCTTGCTAATGAGGCGATTGAACAACATGCTAATGTCTAATTTTTTTAAAGAAATTATAAATCTAACTATAAGTGTATCTCCCTATTTGCTAATTGGATTTTTATTTTCTGGAATTTTATCGGTCATGATATCTCAAGATGATGTTGAAAGACATTTAGGAAGAAATCAAGGTTTTCTTGGGATTTTAAAAGCAAGTTTATTTGGAATTCCACTACCGTTATGCTCTTGCTCTGTTATTCCTGTTTCAGCATCACTTAAAAAGCATGGAGCCTCAAAAGGATCTGTAACCTCTTTTTTATTATCCACCCCGCAAACTGGTGTTGATAGTATTACACTTACATATGGATTATTGGGACCTATTATCGCTATTGTCCGACCAATTATTGCATTAGTAGTTGGTATAATAGGTGGCATTGCAGTGAGTTCCTTTGATCAGCAATATATAGAGGAAGAAACTAAGAAGTGCCATGATACATGCTGTAAGTCTAAATCTCAATCAACATTAAATAAAATTTTAACTTATGCATTCGTGACACTACCTAAAGATATTGCCAAACCTTTAATATATGGTATTATAATAGCCGCATTAATTAGTTTATTCTTACCAGTTAGTATCATTCATAATTACATGGGTGGTGGTATCATTTCTATGGCTTTAATGATTATTATTGGTACTCCTTTATATATATGTGCAACCGCTTCAATTCCAATTGCAGTTGCATTAATTTCTAAGGGGGCTTCTATTGGAGCTGCACTTGTATTTTTGATGGTTGGTCCCGCAACCAATACTACATCTATTGTAACAATGCTAAAAATAATTGGTAAAAAGTCTACAGTAATTGTTTTAGTTACACTTATTATTCTTAGTATAGGATTTGGATTAATAATTGATAGTTTTGACATTATTCAGACAATCCCCGTATCTGATCACCATCATCATGAGCATTATAGTTTGATTGATTATTTTTTAGCGATTATTCTAACAGGAATTTTAATAAATGCAATTTATTCACTAAGAAGAGAGGCATAGAATGAGATTGTGTATAATTATCTTATTGCTATCTATATCATTTTCTAAAGAAACAGTTCGAATACATATAAACTCTATGAGTGATTATATTATTTTATCTGAAATGGGTATTGAACTTGATCATCATAGAACTGATAAAGAAGTGCATGCATATGTTACGGATAAGGAGATTAATACATTGCAGGATAACGGCTATCAAATAGATTATATTACTAATCAAGCCCGAGAATATTATCTTTCTCTTATTGAAGATCCTCAAAATTCTGATAATCCATTTAGATCATATCATAATTATAATGAAATGACTGATTTTCTAACTAATATAAATTCTCAATATCCTGATATAACATCTTTAGAGAGTATAGGGCAAAGTGTTCAAGGTAGAGAATTGTGGGTTATGCAAATTACGGATAATCCTAATCTTGATGAGCCTGAACCTCAGTTTAAATATATTGCGAATATGCATGGTGATGAAACACCAGGAAGAGAATTTTCATTATATTTAATAGAGTGGCTATGTGAGAACTATAATATTAATAATCGTGCTACCTATTTAGTTAATAATACAGATATATATATTATGCCATCCATGAACCCTGATGGATTTGAATTAGGAATTCGTTACAATGCGAATGGTATTGATTTAAATAGGGACTTTCCTGATCAATTTAATGATCCATTAAATACATTGGATGGAAGGCAGCCAGAAACACGGGCAGTGATGGAATGGTCTTGGGAGCATAATTTTACGCTATCAGCAAATATGCATTCTGGTGCACTAGTTGCAAATTATCCATATGATGGACCAACATCAGGAACTTACTCTGCATGCCCAGATGATGATCTTTTTGTTGATTTGGCATTAGTATATTCTCAAAACCATCCAACCATGTATCAAAGTAGCTCATACAATCAAGGTATTACCAATGGCGCGTATTGGTATGCGGTATTTGGTGGGATGCAAGATTGGAATTATGTATGGGAAAATAATTTTGAAATTACCCTTGAGCAAAATAATGTTAAATGGCCTAATAGTAATTTATTACCTCAGTTATGGGATGATAATAAAGAATCTATGATTAGCTTTCTAGAGCAAGTTCATACTGGTGTTCGTGGTTATGTTTTAGATGCAATTACCCAAGATCCTATATCTGCAATTATTTCTGTAGAGGGTATAGATCATGATATCAAAAATCATATTGAACATGGTGATTATTATAGACTATTAACTCCAGGAGCTTATAATATTACAGCTTTTGCGTTTGGTTATGAACCATTGACCCAAGAAATATTTATTACGGAAGCTAATTCTATCCAACAAAATTTTCAGCTTATTGAAGAAACTTCAGAATTCGATAATTTTGAAACAGGGACTTTACTGAATTGGAATACATATGGTGATAGTGAATGGGGTATAAATAACGAGAGTACTGCTGAAGGAAATTACTCTGTGAAATCAGGAAATATTAATGAAAACCAATCAAGTGTTATTGAAATTACTTATGATGTAATTGAACCGGGAATAATTTCTTTTTATAAAAAAGTATCATGTGAATCAGTAGGATCTATAACAGGGAATTATTATGATTACCTTGCATTTTATATTAATGATGTAGAACAAGATAAATGGGCTGGAGAAATAGATTGGTCTATTGAATCTTTTAATGTTAATCCGGGAGTTAATACTTTTCGTTGGGAATATATTAAAGATGGTGGAGTAGATAGTGGTGTGGATGCTGCATGGATTGATTATGTTGTATTTCCCAATAATACGTTAGATAATATACTCGGTGATATTAACCAAGATATGGAGATTAATATATTAGATGTAGTCTTAATGGTTAATTATGTTTTAGGCAATGAAGAACTAAATAGTACAATACTAGAAATTTCAGATTTAAATATGGATGGAGCCTTAGATATATTAGATGTTGTATTATTAGTTAATTTAGTATTGAATTAATCATAAGAATTATATCTTGGACATTAATCATTCCATCTTGATTAATGTCAGCAGCAATACCTTGATACTCACTTGCTTCAATCTCCTCAATAATAATATTGATTGATATAATGATATCCAGTATATCAATTACACTATCTTGATTCAAATCTCCATATAAGATTGGATTTTCATTAACTTCAAATTGTATAGGGATACTAGTCGAATACTTTATATACGATTCTATATTTGATATAAAATTTAGATTACATTCATAGTTCGCAGGAATTATACTCTCATTAAATTCTACAATAAATGGCTCAAAATTAATGCCAGCTTCACCAGCATTAATATTATCTAAGTCTATATTATTATTAATGATATTGATATCATTAGATGAACATTCAAAACTTAGATTAGGATTAATAGCATCACCCCACGCATCATTATTATATAAGATTGCGGTTAGTTCAACAATCTCTCCAGGGTTGATTTCTTGATTAGAACTATTTTGAATGATAAGGTCAGTTTCTGCTAATTCTATTTTAGGGAATAGGGGGGTTGTAATCGCTGTTAGTGCATCTACTCTCCCCGAGCCAAGTTTCCCCTGTATATTATTCTGCGAATTAACGCTATAGATAATAGGATTTGCAGTTGCAATAATCATGGTCTCTAATTGTTTGCTATTCCAGTTAGGGTGTATTGATTTCATCAATCCTGCAACACTAGCAGCGACAGGACTCGCCATAGATGTCCCACTCCATGAAGAATATAGATTTCCATTATTAACACAACTTCTTATTCCTTCGCCTGGTGATGCTAAATCAACTGTTTCATGATAAGTCGCCCAACCATTCCATGCATTATTTTGTCCAAGGGCAGTAACAGATATCACATTATGATAACTAGAAGGGTAGTGAGCTTGCTCAACATTATCATTACCAGCAGCACCAAATATTAGAGCATTATATTCTTCTGCACACATATTAATCATTTCTTGTTCAAAGAAGTTATATCCTAAACCTCCCCAGCTACAATTAATGATAGAAAATCCTTGGGCATAATAACCAGCTTTAGCAGCATAAAGGATACCATCGTATCCATTATATATATATCCAGGATCTTGATTATTCCCAGTGCATTTAACAGACATCATGCTACAATTAAAAGCGGTAGATGAAATTCCTTGATTATTATTTGTAGTTGCAGCTAATAATCCTGCTACATGAGTTCCATGAGCCCAAGATCCATTATTGGGGACATCTGGATCATTATCTCCATATGTAGTAGCAGACACATCCCAACCTATTAAATCATCAATAAACGTTGACATATTATTATCCCAATTATCATCATCATATCCATTTAAATCTCCTGGATCTAGAACCCATTGGCCATTAATATATTCAATAGTATGTCCATCACCATCAGCATCTTCACCTAAGTTTTGCCATACATTGCTTACTAAATCTGGATGTTGCCAATTCACACCACTATCAACAGATGCTAAGATAATTGATTGATTTCCAGGAAGTTCTCCATTATTAATATTCCACAGATCCCATGCAATATCTGATTGAATTTCTTCTAAATACCACTGACTATTAAATTGTGGATCATTAGGTGTATAATACGCTTTTCTATGATAATCAAATTCTACACGATCTATATAGCTTATCTTTTCAAATTCATTTTTAATTTTTAATAACTGATTATAATCTTCTGTTTTAAAAAATACTCTGTATACCTTATAAAAATTTATATTATTATATTTATCATCTTTTGTAGCATGCTTGCTCCATCTCTCAATCTTATATGCATCTTGATTAATTAAAAAATCATTTAGAGGCTCAAATGTAGTAAGCTTATTATCTATATTTAAAATTTCAATTTCAGATATTTCATCTGTAAGATTAAATATTAGAACTGATTTTATCATGTTATCTGTATTTGAAAATACACTTGTAGTCAATATGATTAATGTAATTAAATGTTTTATCATGATATATTTGATTAATCTATTAGTTTGTGATGGAATCAATTGATTTAAGATATGCTTCCAAATAGTTTTTATCATAAAATGTAATTTCGGGATTATCCATGATATCAAACAGGATCTTCTCTTTTTTAGGGAGTATAAAATGTACTGTTTTTTTAATTAGTTCTAAAGTTTCCATTATCAAGTATCCATTTTTTGACCATGTTTCGGGGGATATAATAATAAAGTCAATTTTTTTTCTATTTCTATGTAGATATGAAACTATTTTTGACTCACTATGACTCTGCACTATCTTCATATTAATATTTTTGTTTCGTGCGGCCAACCTAATTTTAGTGTTAATTTTATTTAATGTTAGTTTTCCATCATCACCAAGATTCTTTAGGCCAATCAGGTTCATGTTAGGGCCATGTATAACTAAAACATTCATGATGTGTATATACTAGATATAGATTTAATTCTCAAGTATTTGATTTACGAGAAGTATAACATCTAGTACATTTGTATTTCCATCCATATTCATATCAGATCCGCTCGTTGGTGATTCTAATTCTAGGACTATATTAACCATTAATATAACATCTAGTACATTTAAGATTTCATCATTGTTAAGATCTCCCATCATTGAGTCGGAACCTGACAATACCGATGGGAATGTAATATAGTCAATCCATACAGCATCCTCTCCAGAGTTGATATTATCTGAACTATCAATATCTTTAATAAATGTCCATTTAAATGTATGCTCTCCTTCAGTAACACTATATGAATTTTGTGACCAATTCACTTCGCCAGCCCACCTATCCTTTTCTACACCATCAATATAAAATGCTAGGTAATCATAGTAGTTTCCAGTATAGGCACCAATGTCTTCACAAGATACTCGCTTATAAAATGAAATAGATCCATTTTGCAGTACATCCATGGTGATTTCTATACTTGATTCGGTGTTGTTGCCAATATTACCCGATCGCGCGCTGTATCCATTATTATAATACTCTTCTGAATCAATACTCCAGTATGCATTACCACTCAACTCCCAATCAAGATTAGTTAAATTCCCATTTGCAAACGATTCAACTAATGCTTCCAGACTAAGATCGATTGAGTTGGTCCAATTATTTTCTTCGCTAGTCATTTCAAAATCTAAAGTAAATGAATGACCATAGGGTGTATTATTATCTATAGAAAAGGATAAATTGACTTCAGCAACATTACCATCTTCTATTTGATTAACGCTAGCATAACCATTTTGTATATTTACATATTCATCATTTGACGATAATGATACACCTACTTCAGATGAGTTTTCATTACCTAGGTTCTCTAGTTCAATGGTAATATCGATTGTTTCTCCTGCTGTGATCATATTATCTGTACCATAATTAATATTTAGATTATTAACAGTTACAAAGGCACCTTCAGGTGATGCAACAAGAATCTCTCCAAAATATGGTTGTCGATTTTGAGCTGTTATAACGATATCCAGCATACCAGGCTGATTTACTGCGCTATCAAGAACAATAACTATAAAACCATCTTGAGCAACAGTACCTGACCCTAATAAATTTCCATTTTGAGTAACACCAACATAAGAGAAAGGCTCTGCTTGTATTTCTAGAGCATCTATTCCAACAGGGACTAATACATCATGAGTAACATTATTTTGATCCGGGATACCAAAGTAAGTTGATAGAGATGGATCACCCATAAGATGATATATTTCCCAGTAGTAGTCATCCATACCATTTGCCTCTGCTACAGCTAAATTACCAATAAACATAATAGCAGTATTAACTACTGCCCAATGCTCTTCATTTTGATCATGGAATATTCCATCGTATGCTCCTTGACCTGTTGATAAATAGTTTGGATTAGATGTTATATTCCCATTCCCAACACCCCACCAGTAATCTTCATTCCAATATGTTACATCTGAGCCACCAATATAGCCAATTGCACCACCACCACTTTTTTGCAATAATGCCTCGCCAAAACATGTCCCGGAATCAAATGCATTCGTTAAGCAACAGTTACCTACCATTGTAGGATATTTATTATTATTACTCATGCTATTAACATCATTATTATCAAATGCAGGATCTGCCCAACCTTGTTCATATCCGTGAGCAGTGTAGTTCATAAATGCAGAGCCTTGATTTGCTAAATTTAAAATTTGTGATCCAGAACTACCCGATGCCGGATACAAGAAAGTATTTGATGTAATACCATGTGTGCTATTAAAATAATAATTATTTCCATAATTAATTTGTCCATTTCCATATGTGGGTGCATAATTTGCATCCACCCCAGAAATCATAATAACATTCGCTAAAAATGATGGGTCTGGCATAGTATAATTCTCGTATTGTAAAGTTTTTTCAATTTGTGTGATTAATTGAGGAGGATTGTTTGCACTAAATCGACCGTGTAAGATTTCTGGGATATTATCATTGGTAAAATCACAGTAATCAAGATCAGACACATGGCCACCACTGCTATATGATGCAGGTAATTGCTGTGTATCACCAACCAACAATACAAATGAAGGCGGTGCTACACCAATTCCAGGATTATTATACAAACCAGCAAGATATGATTTAATTGCACTTGCAGATGAGCCAATTTCATCTGTATAAGCTTCAATAACATGAAAACCTTTTCGTGTTTTCCATTCTACAAAATCATCTAAGTATCCTCTAAATATTGAATTAGCTACTATTACATAGGTAACATTATCTTCTATAAGATCATCCTCACGGCTATTAGATGTAATATAATTGCTGAGGCTAGATTTATATATTGGCTCAAAATATGGTGAATAGTAAAGATTCTTCATTCTATCATTTAATTCAGTATTAATATTATTAAATGATATTTTTGCTTTTATATCCGTATAAATACGTAGAGTACCAGTAACGGGGTTATAATTGAATGGTAAAAGCATCACATTACCTATTTGCACAGATCTCATGATACCTTTATTTACAAAATTAATTATTTCTTCATTTACAAATTGATTGGTTTCATAGATAGATTCATTCATTACAAAATCCACATTATTAAGATCTTGACTCTTAGATAAAGATGGCTGGTTTGGATAAATTGGATCAGGATATCCATTTTCATATAAATCAATATCAATATATTCTTGTTCTGTGATTTCTATATTTATTTCTGATTCGAATGGAATTTCTATTAAACGATTAAATTGAGGGAGCTCAGGGCTTCCAATAATATTAGAATAGTAATTATTATCAAGTCTAATTCTTGTAAAATTTTGATTATTTACATTAATTAAATCTAACTCAACTTCACCGATATGCATATTTATAGATATCTGGTTTTCATCTATTAAATTTATTTCAAATTTATTTGCTTTATTGTTTAATTGGTGAGTATTTGCTGATAATCCAATTCCTACCAATGCAAGTAAAAGAAGTAATCTTTTCATTATATTTCTCCTGATATTAACTTAAAAATCAATCTACCTATTATATCTAAAAATTTAAAATAAAATATACTTTACAAGATGTAACAAAATTATTTATTTTTTGTATATTTTTAATACAATTCTCCAACTTCAAACCCTTTGGATTTAAGAGCGTTTCTTATGCTTTCAATTTTAATTAATTTATAACTATATCTAATTGTTACAACAAGGGTCGTCTCATCATCGCTGATATAGTACTCCGTACTCTTAATACCTCTCATTGAATTAATGAATTCATCAAGTTCATTGTAGCGTTCCATGACTGAGCATTCATTGCACTTAGCATCTGATATGCTCATAAAGCTAACGGCTCCGTTCCGTCCTTTATTAGTAAAACATGCTACAGATAGAAATAAAACTAAATATAGTGGGAACAAAATAAATTTTTTCATTTTAAATGATATATGTAACTTCCTATAAACTGGATTAAATATAGTTAATTTTATACATGATTAAATCAATATTATTAAAATTTTTCTACGCTTTATTTTTATTATCAAATATATTATTGTGTTCTCAGTGGATTTACCAGGCAGATCTTTTAGAGACATCAAAGAAAGATAATCAAGAAATCAAGAAATTAGATGGCAGTGTTATCATTACAAAAGATGATATCAAGCTCACAACAAATCAAGCATTAATCTACTCAAGTGATGATAGGCTAGAGTTATTTGATAATATTGTTATGATTAGCAATCAAGATACAATTCTCTGTGATAGTTTATATTATTTTCCAGGATCAACAGAAGATGAATATTTTATTGCTTCAGGCTCTATTAAATTACTTAATTCTAATAGATTATTAACATCTGATTCACTTTACTTGTGGACAGGGAATGATTCAATATATGCATCAGGTAATGTTTATTTAAATGATAAAGATTCAGATTTAAATGCGGAATCTCTTAAATATTGGGAAACAGATGGATATAATGGATATTCTTTTATTGCAAATGATAATGTAGCATTTAATTCATCTAGCTATGAGGCTAAGGGATCTACAATGATGTATATGGATTCAACTCAGAATTTAATAATTCAAGATAATGGTGATATATCTTCCAGGGCATCAATAATTAGTAGTAATCAAGAAGTTTTTGGTAAAAATATACTGGTGCAATTCCAAGATTCACTTATTAAGCACATCAATATAAATGGGTCACCACTTATATATAATAATGTTGAGGCAAAAGAGATTGGAGATGGACCATTGCAATTTTTCAAGGATAAGATGTATGGAAATATTATTGATATTGAATATGAAAATGATGAGCCAAAGGAGCTAATAATTCAGGGAATGGCACATTCCAAATATAATGTTATTGAGAATTTATTATATGAGGGATATAACGAGGTTTCAGGAGATACTATTTCACTTTCATTTATCAATGAAGAAATTAACCGCATTCAGGTTTCAGGAGGGTGTCGCGGCTCTTTTTATCCTAATATGCTTGTCTCTGATCTTGATACCACTATATCATATTCAGCAGATAAAATAGATTATGATATCCAGAATGAACTAAATTATTTTTACAACAATGCAATG
>CAZKFO010000002.1:28099-46119 GCA_964552145.1 uncultured bacterium
TATTATTGGCTCAGACAAATTTTCAGCAAACAATGCAATGATTGATCATTCTGATACCGAATTAGAATCTGATTATATATTAGTTGATTGGGCAACCAATAAGCTTCTTTCTCATAAAATAAATAATAAAAAGCCTAGAGTGATATCTGCAGATAATAGAAATCCAATGATTGGTGATACACTCCTTTATAATTTAATTTCTAAAAAGGGAGTTGTTAAACAAGGCAAGACAGAGCTTAATGATGCTTTTTATCATGGCGAGGAAATTATTAATAATGATACAGAGAATATCTATAGCTATAATGGTATGTACACATCTTGCGAATTAGATCATCCACATTATTATTTTCAAAGTAATAAAATGAAGATTGTTCATGATAAACATATTATTGCAAGACCTATTACTCTTTATATAAGAGATTTAGCTATCATGCGATTTCCATTTGCTATTTTGCCTAACAAGGGTGGGAATCGTAAGAGTGGGTGGATTATGCCCTCAATTGGTTATTCAGATAGCAAAGGAACCTATTTTCATAATCTTGGATATTATTTTGTAATCAATGATTATTCAGATATAAAAATATTATCAAATTTTTATGATAGAAAGGGAATAAAATTAAATTCAAATCTCAGATACAACAAAAGATATGTATATAATGGTAATATATCATCTACTATTGTGAGAGATGTGATTGCTAATGAACATGGAGTTCGAGATATAAGCAATATATTTTCTAATATGATTACACAGAGTTGGAATTTCAAGTGGAGACATTCACATACAATTGATCCATCTCAGAGCCTCAATTGGAATATTAATTATGTTTCACAGAATGATTTTTATCAACAAGATCAAGTCGGATATAATACCGATACTAGGTTAGGTCAGAATATATATTCAGCTATTAGCTATAATAAAAATTGGCAAAATTCTAATAATTCATTATCTATTTATCTATCTGATTCTTATGATTTATTAGCGGAAGATAATGAATTGACATCGCCTGGTTCAATGAGCACCTATAGAACATTTACAGCTCCTAGTCTATCATTCGTACATGGATCAAGATTATTATTTGGGAATGGAGCTAGCTGGTATAATTCAATATACTATTCTATTAAATCAACATTTAAGCTCACGAAAAAACAAGCAAATTATTTATATGAAGATATTAATAACCCAGGAATAGCACTCAATCAAATTGATACAACATTATATAATAATGGTGCGAATCATAAAATAGCGATATCAGGGTCATATAAATTTCTTAAATGGTTTAATATTAGTCCTAAGCTCAATATTAATGAGAGTTGGATTTATGGATATTACGAACGATTTACTGATAGTGAGACAGGTAATTTTACAACTATTGATAATCAAGAATTTAATTTTATTCCTGATCAGTTCAAAAGAAGGATTACAGGTGATTTTTCTACCTCATTAAGCACTAAGTTATATGGAATGTTCTCTGCAAACTTATTTTCATTAAGTGCAATAAGGCACGTTATATCTCCGTCAGTGAGCTATTCATATAAACCTGATTTTTCTAATTCCTTAATATTTGGGATGGAAAACACTTATTTCCAATTTGATGAATCTGGAGAGAAATTTGATTACTTCAGCAAGTCCTTAGTATCAGATACTCCAAATGGTAAATCAGAATCATATTCTTTTAGAATTAAAAATGATTTTCATGGGAAATTTTTCAATGGTAATGATTATACAAAGGTCCCTTTAATCAGTACTAGTAGCTCTGCATCATATAAACCCAATAATGATCAGTTTAAATGGTCTAACATTTCAACATCGATTTATAAAAATACAAATAACATGAATATAGATATTGCATTTAAACATGATTTATATAAGCTGGAAAATGGTCAGAGAGTTAATAGTTATGGCTCATCAGCAAGATTAATTGAATTATCATCTGGTGTTGGTTTTAATGTAGTAGGGAAAAATACAGAAAAAGCAAATAACACATCTACTGATTCATTGAGAACGAATGATTTTGTTAAAGGTGATTATACTTTATGGGATGCACGGTTTGATTTTAGAGGCACATTAACTAAAAAAATTGATGATGCCAATAATGAGTATTGGGATAAGCTTTTTTGGCTATCCTCTAGATTTAAGTTCTATATTACATCAAGTTGGGAGATATCCTATAATGCAAGATTTGATTTAGTTAATCATGATATACTCTCTCATGATATGATAATAAGTAGGCCATTACATTGCTGGTTATTTAATTTTAGATGGTATCCTGGTGTAGGAGAAAGTAATTTTGGTAGTGGGTTTGAATTGCTAATTCGAGTTAAGAATCCAGATTTACAAGATGTAAGATTGAAACATAATAGTGGAAATATGTATGGATTTTAAAAAAAAAATTTATCTATTAAGAATTATTAATAAATTGAAGAACATTATTTAAAGGAATATTGTTTCTATGTCAATAAAAATTCAAAATGTAAAAGGGACGAAGGATATTCTACCTGCTGATAGTCAGCTATGGCTAGAGACAGAAAGCATAATCCATAATTTTATGTCTTTGCACGGATATAAATTGATTAGAACGCCTATTTTTGAAAAAACTGAGCTATTTAATCGTACTATTGGTGAAGATACAGATATAGTAACAAAGGAGATGTATACCTGGACCGATATAGATGGTACAAGTCTAACCCTAAGACCTGAGCTTACGGCGTCAGTTGTGAGATCGTTTGTTCAAAATAATTTACAAGCGAAATCTCCACTACATAGATTGTATTATATCGATTCATCTTTTAGAAGAGAGCGACCACAAAAAGGTCGACAGCGACAATTTACTCAGTATGGGATTGAAGCTCTTGGATCAATTCATCCTGAGCAAGATGCAGAGGTTATTTTAATAGCATATAGAATATATGAGATGCTGGGAATTAAAGATTTAGAAGTACATGTAAATAGTATTGGTTCTAAAGATTCACGAGAAAATTATGTTAGCGCACTCCGTGACTATCTAGTGCCATATAAAAATGATTTAAGTGAGATTAGTCAAAATCGTTTAAATACTAATGCATTGAGAATATTAGATAGTAAATCTGATAAAGATAAAAAGGTATTAGAAGAAGCTCCCAAGATTCTTGATTTCTTGACAAAAGAGGATATAGAAAACTTTAATAAAATTCAATCTTTGCTAACGGAGTTAAATATTCCATTTATAGCTGATAGTAATCTTGTCCGTGGTTTAGATTACTATAATGGGATGACATTTGAGATTGTAAGTTCAAGTATTGGCGCCCAGAGTGCGTTATGTGGTGGCGGAAGATATGATAAATTAGTTGAATATTTAGGTGGGAAATCTACTCCTGCAGTGGGGTTTGCTGCAGGGCTTGAGCGACTAATGTTAATCCTTAATGATAGTCTAGCTGAAACAAATAATATGATTGATATATATATTATTTCAATGGATGATCAGTCTATTAGTAGCTCATTACAAATTGCTGATAAAATTAGAAATACCCATGGAATTAAAGTGGTATGTGAAACTCTAAGAAGAAGCATGAAGGCACAGCTAAGAGAGGCCAATAAACTAAATGCTCAGTTTGTTATTATTATTGGAGAAGAAGAGATTTCTTCCGGAGAGGTGATTATTAAGAATATGGCAGATAGCTCTCAAATTAATGCCCCAATAGATAGTGTAGAAAATTATTTTGGAGTTGATTACGAATATAAATGATAAATGATGTCATTATTATTCATCTACATGAACTTACCTTAAAAGGCAAAAATCGAAGTTGGTTTGAAAAAACATTACTTTCAAACCTTCGTACCCATTTAAAAGGCCTTAAATATTCAGATATTATTAATGTTGCAGGTCGGATAGTTGTTACGAATATAGATATCAAGGAGTATGATACCTATAAACAAAATTTGGAATCACTCATTGGCATTAGAAATTTTATTTTTGCATCTCATTGTGATTTAGATATTGATATTATCAAAGAAAGAGCAATTAGTTTATGCAAGGATATCAATGACCCGGTGACATTTCGAGTTTCATCTAGAAGACAAAATAAAAATTTTCAATATACCTCAACAGAAATTGATATGATGGTTGGTGAGAGTATATGTGATCATTTGAAATGGCCAGTCAACTTAAAGAATCCAGATATCAATATTATGATTGAGATTATTAATAATGATGCATATGTAAGTATTAAAAAAATTGATGCATATGGTGGATTGCCTGTAGGTACGGGGGAGACGGCTTTATCATTAATTTCATCTGGGATTGATTCTCCTGTTGCATCGTTTAACCTTATTAAGAGAGGAGTGAAGTTAGATTACATTCACTTCCATAGCGCTCCAGTTACATCTAGACAGTCTATATATAATGTAGATAGTATATTAGATGTGCTATGCAAATATCAGATGAATTGTCAGCTTTTTCTTTTTTCTTTATTAGATATTCAAAATATGATTATGGATAAAGTACCAAGCAAGTATTGGATTATTTTATTCCGAAGGGCTATGGTTAAGATTGCTTCTTCTATTGCGGAGGAGAATAATTATAAGGTACTTGTCAGCGGCGAGAGTATTGGTCAGGTGGCATCTCAGACTTTATCTAATATTGTTGCTGTTCAAGATGCATCAAAAGTCCCAATTATTAGGCCACTTTCAGGAATGAATAAAGAGGAAATTATCAATCAAGCAGAGAAGATAGGTACCTACAATATTTCTATTGAGCCTTATGAGGATTGTTGCTCTTATTTTGTCCCGCCTAATCCTGAGACTAAATCAAAACTAGATCGAATTCATCTCATTGAGAATCAAATTGAAATAGATAAAATTATTGATAATTATAAAGATACAATTGAAACTAAGGACATTGTTTATTATGAGTGATTTAAAAATTATTTGTTGGAATGTAAATGGAATACGAGCGGTTCAAAAGAAAGGCTTTGATGATTTTATGTCAAAGTATAGACCGGATATTATATGTCTTCAGGAGACGAAGGCACATCCAGAGCAGGTGAGCATAGGACTTGAGGACTATCCGCATAAGTATTGGAACTCCGCTTCCAAGAAGGGATATTCGGGGACTGCTATTTTTTCTAAGGTAGAGCCTATATCAGTAGACTATGATATGGGGATTGAGAAGCATGATGATGAAGGACGAGTAATAACAGCAGAGTTTGAGCATTACTTCCTGGTAACAGTATACACACCTAATTCAAAGCGTGACTTAAGTAGGTTAGGTTATAGACATAAGGAGTGGGATGTTGATTTCTTGAAATTTGTTAAAGGGCTTGAGAATTCTAAACCAGTTATATTTTGTGGCGATTTAAATGTTGCGCATAAAGAAATTGATTTAAAAAATCCATCTTCAAATAAAAAAAATGCAGGTTTCACAAATGAAGAGAGGGAGGGGTTTTCTAACTATATTGAAAATGGGTTTATAGATACATTTAGGGAATTCACAGATGAAGGTGGTCACTATACATGGTGGAGTTATATGTTTAATTCACGTGCAAAAAATGTTGGGTGGAGAATAGATTACTTTTGTACTTCAGCATCCCTAAAAGATCAATTAAAGAAAGCATATATACTTCCAGAGGTTATGGGGTCAGATCATGCGCCTATTGTATTGGAGATGGAGAGCTAGATGATCTCAAAATCTCAAATAAAATATTTAAAGTCGCTCTCTAAAAAGAAATATAGAAAAGAGAATAGTCAATTTATTGTTGAGGGTCTACGATCCATTAAAGAGCTTATTGAATCAAATTACACCATAGAGAAAATATGGACTACAGAAAATTTTCTATCCAATCATCCGGATTTGAAAGAAAAAATCATGTTGTTAGACTACGAGCTTATCAATCAAAATGATCTATGCTATATTCTTAATACTAAATCTCCTCAAGACATTATGGCTCTTGTGCCTATAAAAATCAGTAATAATGTAATCAACGTAAGTAGAAAATCATTGATTCTCGATAATATCTCTGACCCTGGTAATATGGGGACATTACTTCGAACAGCAGCTTGGTATGGTATCGATAATGTTTTTTGTTCAAGAAACTCTGTTGATATATATAATCCAAAGGTTGTGCGTTCTTCTATGGGTGCTCATTTTCATATAGGTAATTTATTACAGGTTAATATTATGGATATTATTGAGCAGATAAAGTCTAACGAAGGAAAATTGATTGCAGCGACTTTGGATGGTTCCCCTCATAAAAATTTCAATTTATCTTATGATAATTGGGGATTGGTGTTAGGAAGTGAGGCACATGGAATACGAGATGAAATTATACAGATTTCTGATGATAGTATATCTATACCCCCTTCAGGAAAGATTGAAAGTCTAAATGTAGCAGTTGCTGGATCTATTATTTTAGATCAATTAATAGATTAAAAATCAAGTCCAATTCCAAGGTACCATCTAGATGATGAAAATTCTTTTTTATATGGATCGTATTGCCAAGCATAATCTAGCTGCCATGGCATTCCTAAAAATATAAAGCGAGGCCCAAATCCAAAGCTCCACACCCATCCAAGCTGATCAATAAATCTATCATTAGGATTTGGTCCTCCATCAGATTCTGGGTATAGTGAATAACCATTAAATAAGTCATTTAATTTCCATGATGAGGTATCATTAAATTTAATAAAATCATCATTCCAGACTACGCCAATATCAGAGAAAAATACTGCATTAATTTTTCCTAAGAAGCTAATAGCTGGGAAGTAATACATCAAAAAGGGAAGGCGTATCTCTGAATTAAACACCAAAACATTATTTCCAGATTTAGCACCGATGGGGACTCCTCGTAATGGCATAACATATATATCATAGTAAACTTGATCAATGCTATTTACATCGTATATATGATCATATTTTGCTTTATTAAAGATTGGAAGATAGTTTGTTCCACCAACTCTAAACCTGGCTGCTTGATTATTCATATCAGAGCCTCCCAATGTTCCTGCAAAGAAACGAAAAGCGGTGCTTATACCATTTTTTACTGCAAAATATTTCCTCAAATCAACTGTCATGAGGTGAAAATTAAGTGATGATTCAGAATTAAGTATGCTATTTGAATATCTAAGAGATATTCTTCTACCTTTAATAGGATATGTTTCATACCAGAGAGTATTGTCAAAGTCATATCCAATAGATGGAATTATAAAATTTTTAGTATAATCTTTATTGTTTACTTCATCATAATCAATATTATCATTATTATCTATTTTATATATGAACTCATCCAGTAAATCTCTTTTTATTTCGACACTATTTGTAAATCTTTGAAATTTATTTATCGCGTATTTAGATTCAAGCTGAAAACCCAGAGTCTGATATCTTAGCTTTGGTTGGACAGAACAGTAATCTGGTGGTTCATTACAAACAATTTCATCATCCTCATTGACATCAATAAATACATAATCTAAGTACTCTTGTCCGAAGTGATATAGTGTATATTTATAGTCATTACGTTTGGTTAGATTGTGATACTCAACCATATAGTCAGAGCCTTTTAATCGAATTTCCATTTCTGTATTTATGATTACTTTATGGTTCCCAAGGATGTCACTAAAAATAAAATTAACTAACCCTGTCCCTTCTCTTCGCGTATTGTATGCGTAATCCATATTAGCATAATCAAGGGTGAATCTTGTTTTATATCTAAACATTTTTAATCGATCTGATATATCCCACTTATTAAAATTTTTATTAAAGGTTATATTTTCTTCATCTTTTTCTTTCGTTGTAAAATTTTGATCTGAAATATCTAAGAATACATAATTCTCATATTTCCTTTTATTTGATATCTCATCACCTTGATTATGATCTATTTTAACAAAGCTCTCATCATCAACTTTTAATTTCCAATTAGCATTTGTCAATTGAATGTTTTCATCTAAGTAGCTCATAGGTTCATATATTGTAAAAATATCATACCCACCATTATTAAATCCTGTGAAGATTAGTTGATCAGTAGTACTGTTCCATGAAAGCTGCGTAATCCCTGTTAGCACATTAGTAATCGGCTGCCCATTTCTTTTTGAGTCTAGTTTGAGATAGATATTATTTATTCCATTTTTATCTGAAATGTACCCTAACATATTTTTTGAATCTGAATAAAAAGGATAGCTCTCATTTTCTTCGGTATATGTAAGTCTATCTATTATTTGACTATCTATGTTCAATCTATATATATCACTTTGCTCGAATACATCTTCAGAGACATCTTCGACTATGTGTTGATTGGTATTAGTATTATCACCTCTATTAGATATAAAATATAAATTTTCTCCTTTTTCATCCCATGAAACTTGGTCATCTGTATACCAATCATTTGTGTAATTTATTAGCTGGTCTGTATCTATATCGTATACGTATATGTCGCTTGCAAATCCATTATTGCCAATAAAGGCTATTTGATTATACTTTGGATTCCAAGTTGGACGAAAGATTCCCTCTAGTTGAAAACGCTTAACATCTTTTTTATTATTTTTTAGGTTTATGGTAATTAGTGCATCTGACTTCCCAGATTTAACTGCAACTGCTATTTTATTCCCATCTGGAGACCATGTTATACCTGGTTTTAGGATATGTAGCTCCTCAAATTCTGTAGTGCGCTGCCCTTCAATAATTTTTTTTATAATTTTTCCATCAAGAGAATTAATTACAAATAAGTTCATAATTCCATCTCTATCAGAGAAAATTGCTACTTCATTACCATTAGGCGATATTGCAGGGGCAATATTATAGTGGTTTTTTATTTTCTTATGGTTTGTTAATTGAACAGAAAAATCTTGCAGCTCATTTTTATTGTTGATGTCTTCCCAGTATTCTTTTTTTAGATACTTATGCCATTGATCACTTAATTGTTCTACGTTAACAGCTATAGAGGCTTTTAGTCCACTAGAGACATTCCCTGTTTCTTTAATTCGTTTTATAATTTCAGCGATGGATTCTTCGCCCCATTTTTCAACAATAAAATTCCAGACTGATTGCCCACCTCTATATGCCCAGTATCCATTTAGTTGATTAATATGGGGAAGATTATTTCCATTTAGTACCATATCACGTATCCACATATCTGAATTGGTATTCCATTTATCTGCTATATACTCCGCAAGACCTTCATTCATCCACAAAGGAATTCGTACTGTGATTTGACTAGAAATCATTCCCTTTAAACTACCACCATAAACACAGTCATTGATGAAAGCATGAACAAGCTCATGATAGAGCACATCTTTAAACTCTTTGTAAGATCCATCAAATGGGATAACGACTCTATTTTTCAGCAACTCGGTCACGCCTCCAACTCCTTCTGGTAGATGTGAGCCTATTACATTCGTTTGCTGAAAATCATTATGTGATGAGTATACAATAATTGATACTCTATCCTTTAAGGACCAATTAAATAGGTTTTGTATTTTATCATATGCATCCTCTGAATCCTTTTCTAATGAATTCAAATGATAGCCAGTTGAGTCTGATACATAGATATCAAAATGTTTTGTCTGAGTGTAGTACCAATCAAAATCTTTATATTGAACAATATTTTTACCAAACTGTCCAGCAATAGCTAGATTGAATATGGTGCCTACGATTATAAAAAAGTTAATTATATGCATTAAGAGCTTGTTATTATTTTTTAATTATAGATGTTAATATAATATTTCTTTATTAAATTTTTTATTAAATTGAATACTCATGGAAACCCCATTATTTATTGTTTCAGATAATCACTTTCAACGCTTAGATACTGAACTTGAAAAAGACAGGAGGGAGCGTTTCTACTCTTTATTAGATCACATTAAAGAAAGAGGAGGGACATTGATTATTGGAGGAGATTTTTTTGATTTTTGGTTCGACTATAAAGGGTATGTTCCATCAGAGTTTGTTGAAATTTTTGAACGCCTGAAAGATTTAAAAAATCATGGAATTAAGATTTACTATATTCTGGGGAATCATGATTATTGGGATTTTGGTTTCTTTAATAAAATATTTTCAGAACAAACTCTCAAGAAAGAATGGCGTGTTAATTTAGATAGTCAAAAAATCCTACTCACGCATGGAGATGGTATATTTCAAGATGATTATAACTATCGATTATTTAGAAATATTATACGAAGCAGGTTATGTATATTTCTATTCAATCTTCTATCACCGAAGGTAGGCTATTTTGTTGCGAGTAAGATATCCAATGCAGATAAGCCAGCTGAGTACTATAAAGATAATGAGTCCATTAAGAAAAAAGTAGAGAACTATGCTGATACAATATGGGATGATACAGATGTATTGCTTGTTGGTCATTATCACCAGGAGGGAATTATTGAGAAGAATGGAAAAAAAATAATATTCCTTGGAGACTGGCTTAATAAATTTCTGGTGACAACGTATGATAATAATAAATGGGAACAGATAATTTGGGATAGATAGATTTTTCTTGGTTTTAGAAAGATAAATGAATAATATTTCACCTATCTTAAAAAAATTAAGTGCGATAAGAATATGAATATAAAATTATTATTTAATAAAACGCTGCTGGTCATGTTGCTGACTTTTATTCCAATGGAAGCTGCAAGCGCTGGAATATTCTCGCCAATTACTAATTTTTTCAAGAAAAAAAGCGCCCTAAATAAAGTAGAGAACCTAAGATTGAAGATGATTGAGAAAAGAGATCCAAAAGCGATGGTGAAGCTTATCTCAATGTTTAAGGATAGAAATGAGCCTTATGATGTTAGAATTGAAGCGCTAAGAGCATTATCAGAAAGCAGACACCCCGATGTAATTCTTGCTCTTCAAGAGTCTATAAGTGATAACACTATGATAGAGCTTGACTTGATGCTAGAATCAGTTGACATGCTATCTAAATTTGGAAATTCAAAATCAAGTCCAGCATTTGTAAATGGGTTAAAAACTACAGAATCAAAAATCATGGCTATTAGAGAAGCTATCATTTCTGCAATTGGTAAGACAGGTACAGAAGATGAAATTATGACTCTAATTGATCTGTATGAGATTAGTAAAACAAATTATTCAAGAATGGATAAGCTACTATCTATCGCGCTTGGTGGTATGGATGATAGGAGAGTGATTCCAATCTTAATGGAAATTGCTTCCAATGAAGAGGTGCCTATTGAGACTAGGGTATCCGCAGTGAATGTTCTTGCTAAAAAGCAATCACCTGAGCTCGTTGATTATTTTATTGAGCTCTTAGGGGATCCTACTACAAGGCATCAGCTCAATGAGTATACTTTAGCTGTAATGGGTGAAATCAGTAATGAGAGAATGATTGCAGCTCTTTTAGAATCGTACAATGTTGGAAAGACGGAGTATCAGGTGCTGTTGAATACAGTTCTAAAAACATTTGAAGATTATCAAGATCCTAATATGATCCCGCTTCTAACTGAAGTTGCAGAGAGTGATGATTTACCTGATAGGATACGAGAGAAAGCCATTATTGTGCTATCAAAGTATAATGATGATTTAGCGATAGAGGCAATCCTAGGAATACTCGATGATCCATATAATTATAAATTCTATCATGCTATTATGAAGGCGCTAGATAATCTAGGTGGATATGATAAGTATAAAGATAAAATTAGAAAGGCAAGTCATCATGCGATGACTAGTCAAAGAACTCAATAATGAATATACAGAAATATATTATTTATCTATTTATTGCTTCCATTCTGGGAGGGTGCTCGGTTGTCAAGAAAATTAAACAAAAAAGAGCAGATAAGAAAGCATCTGTCGAAGTGGAAGAGCTCTCCGACTCTACATCTGTTGAGGTTATTACATCTGCGAATATAGATTCGATGGTTACCTTGGTAGTTGACTCTATGCTAAGTGATCTTTTTACAGAGAATCAAGAAGTGCAGCAAACACCGTTCTATCCATTCCAAGAAACTATGATGAATATGCAAGGTGAGATGAGCGAGCTTCGAGCAAAGGTATTAGACTATGAATCAAGAATTAAAAATCATGACAATAGTCTTGAGGCTCTTCATAAGATTCAGTTTCCTCATCTAACTCATGAGATTGAGTTAACAAATGGGACTCTAGTTCAAGGAAAAATTTTACATGAGAATAGTGACCGTATGATTGTTAAGACACAGATTGGTCAGCTTACGATCGATAAATCTAATGTTTCAAAGATTAATAATATATCACCGAACTATCCGGAAGTGGAGTTCGAAGGAGATCCTGCGATAGATTCAACGACAACGGATCATCGACGAATATTCTCTGGAACAGTGATTAATAATGGATTTCGCCGAGCTGATTTTGTTCGAGTAATTTTCAAATTATGGTCTGAGAAGACTGAGCTTATTGGGATAGATTCATCATATGTTGAAGGAAGTGGCATCAAGTATAAATCAGGTGTGATCTCAGATACAGCAATTGAGCCAGGGAACTCAGCAATCTATAATGTACATGTTAAAACTGACTCAACGAAAGTTATTAGATACGTCACAAAAGAGATTAATTGGGATACGTTCGAATAGAACACCCAGTAAATTCTATTTCTTAAATACACCAACCCTATAACCTTTTAAAATATGCTTGTAGATACAATAAAACAGAAGCTAGTAGATGCACTTGATGTATCTACAATTGAGATTATAGATCAAACCCATAAGCATCAAGGTCATCCTCAGAGTTCAGGTGGTCATTTTAGGCTTATAATAGTATCCAGTAATTTTGAGGGGCTATCACTTATTGAACGTCATCGTCTTATCTATAAGGTTCTAGATAGTATGATGAAAAAAGAGATTCATGCACTATCAATTAGCGCAAAGATACCCGCAGAAATTTAATTTACTTCTTAAGTCGGCGTCGAATTATTAGTATGCTTATCACTAGAGTGATAATGACTAGCGCTATTATTCTATTTTTATGATATATTTTACTTTTTGCGTAAAGTTTGTAGTTGCTATTTAAAAATTGATCTATATCAACGTTCCAGTACAGGCTATTGTTTGATGTCGAATCTGCATTATGTGCGATTAGATTTCCAGGAATATTAAGCTCTACCATGAAGCTATTAAATAGAAGGAGATGTGTAACTAATATTTCAAATTTAATTTCATACCACATCTGTTTGATTGAGTCAAGATCACTCTCATCATCTACAATTGAGTAAAGATATTGCTCTGCCTTGGATAGAATATCAAATAGTCTATCTACCTTTATACCAACAAGCGTATCATCAAGCTGCTTGGATACATCAATCTGCTTATCCCAGTTTCTTAGTGAGTTTAGGTAGATTCCTTTTTTATTAAACTCTAAATCAGCTTGGTTGATGGTTTCTAAGAATAAAAATCCAACAAGCTGATTTACAATCTCACCGTAGTTTTTGGCTTTATCAGATTTTTTCTTTTCTACGTCATCGGTACTAATATCATCATAAAATCCTGAGTAGTAATTAAACAACTTATCATAGCGATTGGAAACAGCTCTATTTTTAAATGTTAAATCAAGCATGTAATCACTAAAAATAAAATAGTTTTTCTTCATTACTTCAACTGGACCATTGAGTATAATATCTGAATTTAGCTGAGGATTTGTGACGCTTTCATCTACGATCTCATTGCTAGGAATTGTATCGAGTGTAAAGAATCCACCGATAATCTCCCCGTAATTAAATATATTTTTATAGTGGAGTTTTACATCGGATGATTCTATGGTTTCCCAATTCTCATTATTCTCTGGATAAAGAAAGGGAATATCATCAAAGTCACGCATCTGCAAATAGTCTATTGAGTAGCTATTCTCATTCATTTTTATAGCGATTTGATGTTCAATAGAGCACCCGAAAAGTAGCATTAGCGCTATAAAGAATATTTTATGATATGGGCTTTTATGTTCTTTTGGTCGTATCATTATTTATTAATTTATAAATAATATTATATAGTTCATCAATATTTCATTTTATTTAAATTATACTATAGATTAAAAGAAAGAAGCGTCGGATATGAATTTAAAGGGATTAGATTATTTAGATATATCATCTCAGTTCTCTGAAGATGAAATTATGATTCAACACTCCGTTCGGGAGTTTGTCGATAAAGAGGTGATGCCAATCATCGATGAGCATTTTAAAAATGGGACATTCCCAGACGAGCTCATTCCTCAATTTGCAGGTATGAATCTTCTGGGAGTAAATCTTCCTGAAGAGTATGAATGCGGCGGCATGTCTCATGTTGCCTATGGATTGGTTTGTCAGGAGCTTGAGAGATGTGATTC
The DNA here is from genome assembly GCA_964552145.1 of uncultured bacterium. GTDB lineage: Bacteria > Fidelibacterota > Marinisomatia > SCGC-AAA003-L08 > D37C17 > TMED161. The sequence goes on from CAZKFO010000002.1 coordinate 42,361, forward strand.
TGGGGTAAGATCTTTTGTATCAGTTCAGGGATCATTGGTGATGTATCCAATATACGCATACGGAAGCGAAGAGCAGAGAAAGAAGTGGCTTCCGAAGCTTGCATCTGGTGAGGCGATAGGATGCTTCGGACTTACGGAGCCAGACTATGGATCTAACCCATCTGGAATGATTACTAAAGCAACAAAGACAGATGGTGGTTATATTTTAAATGGTGCAAAGATGTGGATTACAAATGGTACGGTTGCTGATGTTGCTGTTGTTTGGGCGAAAACTGATGATGGGGTTATTCGTGGGTTTCTTGTTGAGAAGGGAACTGAAGGTTTTAGCGCTCCGAAAATGAAAAATAAGTGGTCACTGCGCGCCTCTATAACCAGTGAGTTAATTCTTGATAATGTATTTGTTCCAGAAGAAAATTTACTTCCTAATGTTGAGGGGCTAAAAGGTCCACTCGGATGCTTAACCCAGGCTAGATACGGTATTGGATGGGGAGCTATTGGAGCGGCTATGTTTGTATATGAGGCATCACTCAAATACGCAAAAGAGAGAATTCAATTTGATAAACCTATTGCATCATTCCAGATGGTGCAAGAGAAGCTTGTTTGGATGCTGAATGAAATTACCAAGGGCCAGATGATGAATCTACAGGTGGGAAGATTAAAAGATTCAGGAAATATGAAATTCCAACAGGTTTCTATGATTAAGCGTAATAATGTTTGGGTCGCTAGAGAGTGTTGCAAGCTTGCGCGTGATATTCATGGAGCTAATGGAATCTCAGGAGAGTATCCAATTATGAGGCATCTGATGAATATCGAGAGCGTATTCACCTATGAGGGCACGCATGATATGCACACCCTCATTCTAGGGAATGATATTACGGGAATCCCTGCATTTGATTAATACAGATATAAATGGTGACATTGGGATTATCTCCCTTAATAGACCACCTGTAAATGCAATTAATCCTGAGTTAGTTTCTCAGTTATCAGAGGCGCTAGATAGCTTTAAAAGCAATGATTCAGTTAGGGGTGTTATCCTTGAAGGCAGGGCTGGCTGCTTCTCAGCGGGACTTGATATCACCCATCTATTTCCTAAAGATAGAGGTTACATTGAAAATTTCTGGGGTAATTTTTCATCTTTATTGCTTAGCATGCTATCCTATAAGAAGCCGCTTTATTCATCAATTGGTGGGCACTGTGCTGCAGGTGGAACGGTGATGGTTATTATGACCGACTATCGAATAATGTCAAATGGGAAATACTTTATTGGGCTTAATGAGGTGGATGTTGGTCTTACTGTTCCCTATGGAATTGGCGCGGTATTTCAGTATGTGGTTGGCAATCGAAACGCTGAGGATTTATTGTTAAAGGCTCAGCTTATCTCACCAGACAAGGCGCTTAAGGTTGGATTGGTTGATGAGCTCTGTGATGCAGATAGCTTAATGGAAACAACCATGGAGCGAATCTCAGTTTCATCCAAACTCTATTCTGACCAGCAAATTAAAACAAAAAAAATACTGAGAGAACAAGCGCTTAACTCCTTTAAAACTAATCTCAATAGAGATACAGGGCTGATATTAGATTCGTGGTTCAGTGATTCTGGGCAACACAGATTAGAGGCTCTATATAATAAGCTCTCTTAGAAATAGCTTCGAAAATTAATTATTTTTTTGTAGATTCGCATGTTCATATATTTTTATGAGCAATTCGTTTAATTTATCTTGAGGAGGATATATAATGAAAAAGTTATTTTTTTAAAAAATAATTTTTTTAATTATATCTACACCATTGTTGTACTCATTTGAGACTATCGGCTCTGTTGATCCATCAATGATACAAGAACTTATTGACAATTCTCATAAATATACAATGGGTCATGATGGAATGATTTCTTTTGTTAATCCATCAGGTCAAGTAGAATCTGTAAGAGGTAATCATAATGGAACAACAAATACTGGTGGTTATGTTCCAAATATTCCTGCGGGCCTTGAAGTAGCAAAACTTGTAGCAGGAAAGTATCATCATGTTGCATTAACAACTGATGGTCAGGTATTTACATGGGGTAGTAGCAATCACTTCGGTCAGCAAAATCTAGCAGAAAATATGGGAATGGTTATTGATATTGCTTCTGGTGCATTTAATGGTATTGCAGTTAATGATCAAGGTGAGGTATTTACTTGGGGACGTAATGATGGTGCTTTTGAAAGTCTTCATGACCTCCCAGAAGGTATGAGTAATATCGTAAAAGTAGCATCTGGTGAATTTCACCATTCAGCTCTTACTGCAGATGGACAAGTCTATGCATGGGGGCATAATTCCAATGGACAGGCAGTAGTCCCTGAAGAGATTAATGCATTGACTGATATTGTCGATTTAAAAGGTGCTGAAAGAGGAAACTATGTTATTAGATCTAATGGAGACATTGAATTTTGGGGACACTGGGAATCATCTTTTGTTATACCTGAAGGTATAGCTCATACTGATTTGTTGTTTTTTCAAGCGGATTGGACTGGTAGAGCCCATATAGGTGTGCTTAGTAATGGAGATGTTATTTTCTGGGGTGACGGCTATTATAGGCCTGGAAATATTAGTAATGACCAAACTACATCGAATGGATATGCTGATAATTCTATCCCAGATAGTTTTGGAAATTTAATGGGTTTCTATATAGGTAGTTTATCTGGGATGGCCGTTAACTCTGATGGGCAAATATATTCATGGGGATACTGGAATAATATGCTTTTAGGTGAAGATTATATTGTGGAACTTTCAGCGTCTGCTATCCTTGGTTGTACAGATGCTTCTGCTTGTAACTATAATGCAGAGGCTACAACAGATGATGGTTCATGTAGCTATGCAGAGGAAAATTTTGATTGTGATGGTAACTGTATTGTTAATACAGATTGTGCAGGTGAGTGTGGCGGTGATTCAGCCTTAGATGAATGTGGTGAGTGTGGTGGAAGTGGTCCAGTAGGAGAGATGAATTGTGCTGGTATTTTTAAACCTGGAAATAAATCAGCGCTTCAGACAGCTGTAGATCTTTGGTGTAGTGATAAAGATACGGCTCTTTCTACTTATGGCGAGATCAATAACTGGGATGTATCTTCGATTACAGATATGGGATATCTATTTTATGGAAAATCTAATTTCAATGAAGATATTGGTAATTGGGAAGTAAGTCAAGTTTCTGATATGCAACATATGTTTAGAGATGCTTCTAGTTATACTGGTGAAGGGCTAGAAAACTGGGATGCATCTCCGACAATGTTTCAATATGCTTTTACTAATGCTACTAGTTTTAATGGACAAATAGGCGGTTGGGATATGAGTGATCTTAATATGTGGCAAGGTTATTTTGTATTCTACAATGCGCAAAGTTTTAATCAAGATATATCAGGCTGGGATGTAAGTAATCTTTATTGGATGGTAAATATGTTTTCTAATACTTCTAGTTTTGATCAAAATTTAGCAGACTGGGATGTATCTAATGTGGGTGGTTTCCCTACTTTTTCAGGTTCAGGTTTATCTGATGAAAATAAATGTTATATCGATGAATCATGGGGAGCCCAAAATACTAGCTGGGGACAAAATTGGAATGAGAATCAAGATTGTTCAGGTGCTTGCTATGGTGATTTAGTTAATGATGACTGTGGCGTGTGTGATGGCGGCAACGCTAGCATGGATGATTGTGGTGTATGTGATGGCGGCAATGCTTGTCATGACTGTGCAGGTGTACCAAATGGTGATGCAGCTCTTGATTGT
>CAZKFO010000003.1:0-36203 GCA_964552145.1 uncultured bacterium
GAGTTTATTAATCAACGTGATGTTATTTTGTCTGTATATAATAATATGAATTGTGCAATTGAGCATAAAATTGGGACCATGATTGAATTACCTAGAGCCTGTTTGGTTGCTGATCAAATTGCTGAATACGCTGATTTCTTTTCATTTGGAACAAATGACTTAACACAAACAACATTTGGATATTCGCGCGATGATGTGGGTGGGTTTTTATTTGATTATCTTGATAAATCTTTACTTGGTAATGATCCATTTGAAAGTATTGATGTTAAAGGTGTCGGGAAGCTTGTGAAAATGGCTGTCAAACTAGGTAGAGATAAAAATCCTGATTTAAAAATCGGAATTTGTGGGGAGCATGGCGGTGATCCAAAATCAATTGAATTTTTTAATCGCGCTGGGCTTGATTATGTAAGCTGCTCACCATTCAGGGTGCCTATCGCCCGCTTATCATCGGCACATTGTAATAAATAATATAATAGGGTCTTCAAAAAAACAGTGAAATCACCACTTTTTGAGAAAAACCAATAAATTTTGTATATTTAGAGGAATTGAGGATTAAAAATTGAGGAGAGAGAATGTTTAAAAAATTAAATTTACTTATTATAATACTTTGCGTTGGGTTTGTTGTTGCAGAAGAATTAACACAAAATCAACAAAAAATCATACAAGAAAAAACTCTTGAAGAGTTTGCAAAAATTATTTTTTCTAACGCGATGGAAGCTAAAAGAGCCTTCCAAGCAGCTCAAGTAAGAGAATTACCTATTGAAAACTTTGCCACTACCGCTCCAATATCTGATTTTATTGCAAATGCAGACATATCAGAAGAACTTGCTGCTGGTGTAGAAAGTGCAACAATGTATGTTTCTACTGATAATCAAAGTACATGGCAATCAAACGCTGCAAGTTTGCTTGGTACTGAAGGATATGAGACGACCTGGGCAAGCGCCATATCAACAAACGGTGGAGCCTCATCTTACTCATATCTTGCAGGGGAGGTTGACTCAGGAGTTTTGGGGGAAGAATTTGGAACTATTTTAGTTTCTAGTTCGCCTCATAATGTTAATGGAAATTGGCCCCCAGGAAATAATTTATATGCGACTCTTGCCAATGATCCATCTGGAGATGCTTCCTCAAGCTATGATATTACATCAATTCGCGGAACATATAAGGGTACTAATGCTGTAGATGGTGATGGAAATGAATACACTGATATTGAACGGTTTTATTTAAGCTTATCATTAAATGGTGGATGTTGTGATGAGGGGGGATTTTTTGGTCCATGGTATTTATATGGCATTGGAATTGTGAATCCAGAATCTGAGGAAGCTGTTGCATATGCAATTGGATATGGTAATGGGGGCTTCGGTGAATTGTCACCTGGCTTACTTAAAATAAGTGGTGATCTTGAAAGTGGTGAAATTGATGGGTTTGACTATATTACAACAAATATTGCATACAGCACTTCCGGTAATGATATGCAAGCAACAGCCCTTATGAGCTACATAACTAATGATAGTCAGTGGGGCGTGTGGCCTAATTCATATAATGGATTTATTGTTTTGGGTGTAACGGTTGAGGCGGGGCTAGATGGACTTGATGTGGCAGCTGAAATTCTGGACCAAACTGATCCTGGATTATTTGTCTGTAATACCGTATTCCAAGAAGGTAATGTACCTCCTGTTTTATCAAATCCTTCATATGATGATAATACTAAGGTTTTATCTGTTGATTATATAGATAGCAATGGTAATCTACCATGGTTAAAAATTGCAGAAATAGTAGAAGGAGATGTAGCGTTTACATTAGATATGATTCCAAGCGACCATACATATGATGAAGGTGTAACATATTCAGCCAATGTTGATGGATTGGGTTTATCTGGAGAGAATGTGGTAGATTTTATTTTCTCAGATGGCGATCAAAGTGCTTTGACTTTTGATTTTAATATAGGGGCGGGTGGCTGTTTAATTGGTGATGCAAATGGTGATACCTTGCTTAATGTTTTAGATGTTGTGTTGCTAGTTAACCTCGTTCTTGTGGCTGATTCTCCATATGATGAATGCTCTGATCTTAATGGAGATGGAACGCTTAACGTATTGGATGTCGTGCTGCTAGTGAATATTGTTTTAGGCAACGAATAAATACATAAAAGATATTATAAGATAATAAAAAAACCCAAGTGATAACGCTTGGGTTTTTTATATAGAATAAAATTATAGAAATCTAAACTATTCAATCATTTCATCATTAACGCCTGATAAAATATCTTCTATTCTAATTTCACCAGATTGTGTCATTGATGTTGCAACCTCTACAACTAATTTTCGTGCACTCATAACATCTTTCTTCTTCATTGGGTTCTCAATTGGAGTATACATCGCCTGTTTCTTTTTAGGAAGCATTTCAAGAATGGAAGGAACCAATTCTCCATCTACACCCTTTAATGCTTTTGCCAAAACATCTAAATCAATGTCAGGATTAGCCCAAAAATCTGCTGCAATATCTTCATTCATAGATAATAAATCATCAAAAGTAAGTAAATATTTTTTTACCTCAGCATAGGTTTCAGGGTCATCATTCATGAGTTGATTAAGATAGCTATTTGCTTCATCTTCACTCATGGTATTTAAGATGTCTGCTATTTTCTTGCCTCCACCCCTTGAAAATTCTTTGGGCTCTGGCAAGAAGGATGCCTTTTTTTCTAGTTCTTTTGCAATATTAACCACCATTTCTAAAGGAATGGATTTTAGGCCTCCAAGCTCTTTGATGACTAAATTTTTCATTTCTGATGATAGCTTATTTAAAAATAAATTTCTCTGTGAATGATCTACTTGGTCAATCGCTAATGCAATAACTGTTTCTTTTTCTGTTTTTAGTAGATAGTGTAACTGTTCATCAGTTAAATCATCTAAAAAGTTAAATAAACGAATGGATGATGGTTTACTTTGTTGATATTTATCGGTCATCATTTTGAAATAAAATTCTTCTAATACTATCTTCTTAAGTGAAACAGGAAGATCTGTAAGTTCTTTAGATCGAATTCTAATTTTTATAATTGCTTCCTCTGGTAAATCCGTAAAAAAGGAAAGGGCTAGCGATTCACCATAAACCTGAAATATTATGGCTGCTTTATCTAAACCAGATAAATTTTCATACGTAGTCATATTTATTCTTCCTTCTCTGAATTATTATCATCATTGTCACCTGCAATGCCTTCATCTAGCCAATCACTAATAATCTGACTTGCACCTTCTTTTTGCCCAGCACTCATTGTAACAGCTGATTGACGTAAAGAGCGTACTTCAGATTTTAGCACATCTTGATTCTCTCCGCTTGTAGTTGGAGGGGTGGCGTAGGATGGGGTGGTTTGAGGATCAGGATCTTTGGGTTTTAAATAAACCACCTTTTTCTTTCCAAATTTTAATAAAAGAAAACCTGTTAATACACTAACAAAAAATATGATTAATATTATAGCAAACATAGGAATAGAAGACTCACCATTAAATGATTCAGCTTCTATATTATTATTTTCAGAACCACCTGTTTCTATTAAAGAAAATAAACGCCCCTCTGTATCTTTTGCAGCATCCAATCTTGCTTGAATTGACAGCTCATAATCTGATGTCACATTTTCTAAAAGCTGACTTTGTTTTTGTCTATATTCTTTTTCTATTTCCATTAAATTAACATACCTAAGAGAGTCTAAATTTCTGTCTAATTCTTTCCTTCGTGCTTCTTGGTCTTCCCAAAATTCACGAGCACTAGTAGCCTCATCAAGCTGTCGCTCTAAAAGTTGTTTTTCTTTGCCATCCATTTCTTTCATATTGTTGAGCTCTTCACGTAATGCTGCTGTTTCCTGCTGAAAAACTGACCATTTAATGGAATCTTTTAGGGCTTCATATTCAGATACTGTTGATTTAATCACTGCGGTAATAGAATCAAGTTCACTGTTTTGTGTTTTATAACTATTCTTTAAAGGCATTTTATCTAGAACAAAACAATCAAAACAATTTCTAATTGCTTCAATATTAGTGTTTACAAAGTTGGTGATTGCTTCTCGGGATTCTACATTGTAAATGTTCTCTGATAGATATACCGAAATACGGAGGCCGGTCATAATATAATTATCATCTGAATCATCCTTCGCATGACCATTCGAACTGTTTTTTCTTGTTGGGCTACCAGGAAGTGTGGGTAATCCCTCTAAGCCTAATCCTTCAAAAGGTGAGTAGCTAAATGGATCAACTGTCTCCTTTTTTGAACTTTCTTTTTCTTCTTCTTTTAATTCAACTGCTGTTTTGTTTTGTAGTTGTACATCCGTATAAACGTAATAATCTACAGGATCATATAGCTTGTTTAAAAAGTTAATGAGCTTTGCGCTATATACTTTTTCTAGCTCAACTTGCTTTAAAAAAATCTTTGCATCTTGACTAAAGCCTAGCTGCAATGATAAGGTTGCGATTAAGATAATTAAATGTTTTTTCATGCAGACTCCTATAATACCCTATTTTACACCAAATATTATTTTTATTCTTCTATTTTTTGTTTGTTGTTCTCGTCCATCGTTCATAGATGATATATAATTATCATCTACTTTTCCAGATCTTACCTCTGACCATGTGGCACCTGAGGGCCACCTATCAGCATATCCTGATGCTGTGAGTCGACCAGACATAACACCTTTATAAATTAAATAATTAACTACATTAGCTGCCCGAGCTGATGATAGTTCCCAGTTCGAAGGATATCGCTTGGCTATTTTACCAACAGGTGGAACATTGTCCGTGTGTCCTTCTACTAAAATACTTCGCAAATCATTTGCATTAGACATTAAGCTTTCAACAGCGCTGTCTAGTGCAACTTTTAAATCATCCTTAAGAGTAACAGAGCCCGATCCAAAACAAATTGATCCATCAAGTTCTAATGCAACACCTCGTGGGTCTTGCGACACTTTTGCTTTGTCCTCTAAGTCCATGTCTTCAATTAATTCTTCTAATTCTTGCTTGATTTGGGACTGATCCTTTAAAGGTTCATGGGGCATTTCTTGGTCTGTTGATCCGCCTAATTTAGTAGCCTGTGAATTAGCAAAAGCTGCATATTTAACAGGGTCTGGTGTAGACATTGAATACAATAACACAAAAAATGCAAATAATAAGGTCATCATGTCTGCAAAGGTTTGCATCCATATTGGTAAACCCTCTTCAACATTATTATTATTTCTATTTTTCTTCTTAGAAGCCATATTATTCTTCGTCTGTTTTCCTCATTGCTGGTGGAAGATATGCATTTAATCTTTCACGAATTTCGATTGGGTGTTTCTTTAATGCCACTAAAATCATACCTTCAGTCATCAATGCACTTTCAACTTTCTTTTGTTCATTTTTACCTTTTAGTTTGTCTGCAAATGGTAAAAATAAAAAGTTGGCAGCAAACGCACCATACAGAGTAGTAATCAAAGCCACCGCCATAGCACCACCAATATCATCGCCGCCGCTTCCCATGCCTGCAAGCATATAAATTAACCCTATCAGGGTTCCTATCATTCCAAAGGCTGGGGCATAGGTTCCAAGAGTTTTCATAATATTGACATCTTCACTCTCTCTTAAATCACGGTAATACTCCGTATTCTCTAAAATGGTTTCTATATCTTCAGGTTTCGTTCCCCCAAGTATTAAACCACACCCATCTTTTACCATATGCATACGAAAGGGCATGGATTCTGGTGAACCATCTAACGCGCTTTCTAGGTCTTTTCTGCTTTTTCTGTATGCCTCTGAAAGATTACAAATGTCATCTACTACGTGACCCAGTGTAAAATTATCATCTTGAAAAATCATTTTTAATAATTTAAAGATATGTAATACTTGTGACATCTTAAATGCAATTGCTGTTGCTGCTAAAGAACCACCAAAAACAATTAAAATAGATACTTCATCCCACAAAGATCCAATTGGAACTTTGTTGTTTTCTGCGCCAAGATAGGCTGCAACGCCCATAAGTGCTGACCCGACTATTAAACCTATAATTGTTCCAAAATTCATATTTTATCCTCTTTATTTTGTATCTAATTCTGCGGGTTTAAGCTGATTCTTTTTATCTAAAAGATCTCGCACCTCATCATATTCTGGATCTAATTTTAATGCAATGTTCCAATTAATAGATGCTTTCTGCCTCTCTCCCATACTATAAAAAATTGATCCTTTACGAGCATAAGCAATTGATAAATTTGGGTTGATTTCTAGCGCTTTATCAATTTCAATTAATGCTTTATCTAATTCTTGATTGTAATAATATCTCAAAGATCGGGCTATATGCCTACTTGCCCTATTAAAGTTTTTAATATCTAAAGCTTGTTGATTATGATGGTAAGATAGAGAGTCTTCTAAGCTTGAAATGTTATGTAAAAACATAGAATTCTCAATTTCAAGGTTTTCAACAGCAAATGTTAAAAATCTAATGGAATCAGCAATCGCATTATATTTACTATCTGAATCTTGCACCTTCATATTAAGTGAGTCCATTAACTGAGTAACAGCTTGATGCGTATAAAGAGCCTCGTTTAAATCTTGATTTGTATTACTATCTAAATAGGGATTAACAACTTTTGACGTGATTTTAGGAGCTCTTTTAGGAACATTCATTTCAAAACCAAAGCATAAAGTTGCTGCATCAGATAAAATAAATTCATTATCATTACCAATTTTAGAGCGCATGCCAAAATCACCCATGTCGCTAAAATGTACAACCCCCATTGATAATAAATATTCATCTGTTAATGGAATGCGCATACCTAAATTAATACCTGTTCCATCGTATTCAAATAACAGGCGAATACGGTTTTTTAATCGACGCACTTCTGGAGTTAATAGATTTAATCCAATATATGGCTTCACAATAAACTCTTCATTGGAAATTAATTCTGATGATGCAACCTGTTTGTCATAACCTATTTTTCCAGTACCAAATCCATAATTCAACATCATAGAATATTTTTCAAAATCTTTTTCACTGGAAAATAGTGCAAAAAATGATGGGTTTTGTAAGCTTGAGGTGTCATCAACCTGCCGGGCCAAAATATCATTAACACCCACATCAATATTAATGTTTCCAACAGAATATACTCGTTTTTGGACATGCAGACCAATTTCAGTTGGCAAGGTATAATCTAAATCAGAATCTATATCGTTTTTTGTTCGAGGGTCTGATAGGTATGTATAAGAAAATCCTAAATAATAATTATCATTAATATTTGCCTGTAAATAAATTGATGAACTGGCGCTCTTGAGGTCCATATTAACAACCTCACTAGAAAACCCAACAGAGAACAGTGTTGGGCGACTTGTATCTTGCTCCATCATTGCTCCAGGTGTTCGCAATGTTGATCCTGGTCTTGAAAATGCAACCCGTGAATTTGATAGCAAAGTAGATAATAAAATAATAAATAGTAAATAGCGTTTAATTTTCATTTGTCATCTCAATTGTTTTTTTATCATATTGCACATAGGGCAATAAATCACTATCGCTATAATTAGAAATAAATAACGTTATGTTTTCTAAAGCTTCATTGGTCTGTTTTAATTGAACCAAAGCCTTGATTTTGTAAAATAATAAAATATCTGTTAGTTGGTTATTATCAATAGAATCAAGGTGGCTTAGTGTCTCCTTGTGTTTTTTTGTATAATATAGATTTTGAACATACATCTCTTCTAGCTCTATGTCATTTTTTATATTTGTTTGTAATATACTGTGTAAGCTTAAAAACTTCCAGTATTCCTTATTTAAAAAGGAATTTTTAAGTATATGAATTTTATAATCAAGAGATAGGTGCTCTAATAGTTTATCATATGTTTTTGTAATATTAAAATCATTCTTAAGGGGGTTTTTAAACTCATATACAGTTGGAGCAATAAAGTTATCAGAGTACAGGGCTTTAATATCTTTTTGTCTTGCTGAGGGTTTTGTCTCTAAGGCATCAATATTAAGTTCTTTTTGGTATGTTTCCGTATTATTTGTTTTGATTACAACTCCCAAATCCCACAACACGTGTTCTGCTGCATATAGATTCATTAGCATGCAGAGTGTTATGCCTAATTTAATGTTGGCCAATAGTAGATAATTAATCATCATACTGTTCCCAATCAATAGAATATGAATAGCCTATAAAAGTACCAAAATTAGATGGAATGACTAATTCAAAACTGCCGATAGCACCAGGTTCAATACTAGAATCTGATTCAATTTGAGAATCAGGCAACACCTGTTTAGATCCCTTGGCAAAAGCGGTTAAAGATTGTGTTTTTCCTTGCCAGTTCATTCTAAAAACAAAATTAATTTTCACAAAGTCAGCTCGTGCTTCACCTGTGTTTTTAATGTCTCCTCTAAAAATTCTATTTCCCCTAAAATCAACTTCTTCTGAAACGTCACCTAATAAAATGGCATTGGCTAGAAGCTTTTTTGCTGTAATTGGTATTTTAGAACCATATTCTTGAATTTCGACAATGTTCTTTTTTCTAATATCGTCATCACTCATTGTGCTATCTGCGATGTGAGTAATATTTTCCACCACTCTTTTAATGGTGCTTCTTTGAATTGTTAGTTCTCCAATTAGAGTTTCAACATATAAAATATCTTGATCTTGATAAACAATTTTTCCATATACGGTTGACCCATTGTTTAAAATGATTTCTTTGTTGTAGATAGAAAAAGGATTTTCCCAAATTTGTGATTTGGCCTTGAGGGTATATACCTCATCTGTTACGCTTTCAAGTTCTGATTTTAATTTGGTTATTTGATCTTGAAAGTTCGCTACAACATCTGAGTATGCATCCACCCTGTCATTTGTTGAAAACTCTGATTCATAAGTTAGATTTTCATTGTTATACATATTGTCATCTAATGGATTAAGTGTGTTGTTTGTAAATATGCTGTCGTTTTCCCAAACCGCATCGTCAATCCAAATATCGCTTGAATCCATTGCAAAGTCACCATTAGTAAAAAGCGAATCGCTTGTAAACAAAGAGTCATCTAAAAAGAATGATTCTTCAGATTTATCAATATCAATGTTTTTATCATTTTTTTTAAAAAGTGATGATACTTTTCCACCACAGCTTGTTGCAATAAAAAATACTATCGATAGTAATATTGATTTATATTTAAACATGTTTTACCCTTGTTCTGCCTAATTTATTTGTACTAATAAGTATAAAGCCTATGAAAATATTAATAATGTAGAACTATTACCAACAATTTTATGATTTTTACTTGTAGATATTTGTAATAATAACACAATATATAGTATTATAAAATACTTTATTATATTGCTCCAACCAATATCTTGGTATTAATTTACTCAGACTAATAGAATGGGTAATTTTTTGAAGCTAGAAATTTTAAAGTCAAAAATACATCGCGCGACCGTTACTGATGCAAATTTAAATTATATTGGATCTATTACATTAGATGAAAATCTTATGGAATTAGCAAATTTACATGAATTTGAAAAGGTACAAATATTAAATATCACTAATGGAAATCGATTAGAAACATATGTTATAAAGGGTGAGCGTGGTTCCGGTGAGGTTTGTATTAATGGTGCTGCAGCACATCTCGTTAATAAAAATGATTTAGTGATTATTGTGGCTTTCTGTACGCTTTCACAAGATGAACTATTAAGTTTTTCTCCAAAAATTATACATGTTAACTCTAAAAACAAACCTTTGAATAAAACGCTATGAACACCATTACCGTTGATACAATTAAATCATTTAAAAATTCAAGAAAATGTTTTTCAGCTATCACTGCATATGATTATAGTTCTGCCCAAATTATTGATAGTGCAAATGTGCCTATGATTTTAGTGGGAGACAGCGCATCGATGGTCAGCTATGGGTATTCCACCACAATTCCAATTTCTATGGATGAAATAATTTTGGTAACTAGGGCTGTATGCCGTGGTGTAAAAAATGCATTGGTGGTTGGAGACATGCCTTTTCTAAGTTATCAAGCCTCTGTGGCATCAGCTATTAAAAATGCTGGTTTATTATTAAAAAAGGGTGGTGTGGGAGCTGTTAAATTAGAGGGTGGTTGCGAAATTCTTCCTCAGGTAAAAAAAATTGTCTCAGTTGGTATTCCCGTTGTTGGTCATGTGGGTTTAACACCACAGTCAGTAAATGTCTTGTCGGGTTATGGTGTTCAAGGGAAAAACATAAAATCAGCTCAAAAAATTCTTGATGATGCAAGGGCTTTAGAGGCCGCTGGGGTTTTTTCAATTGTTTTAGAGTGTATTCCAACTCAGTTAGCCAAACATATTACAGGGCAACTATCAATTCCAACGATTGGCATTGGTTCTGGGGTTGAGTGTGATGGGCAAATTCAAGTATACAATGATGTTTTAGGTCTTTCTACTAATTTCAATCCAAAACATGCAAAAAAATATTTAAATTTAAATAAAGATATTCAGGGTGCAATTAATAAATATAGAGTTGAGGTTGGCAAAAAACAATTCCCTTCCAAGCAGCATTCTTTTGCATATAAAAAAAACATTATAGATCAATTAAAATAAATGGTAGTTATCAAATCTACGAACGAACTGCTAGCTTGGAGAAATCAAGTTAACAGAAATCACGTTGTTGGTTTTGTTCCAACGATGGGTGGTTTGCATGACGGACACTTGTCGTTGGTTAAAAATTCTATTTCTAATTCACATATAACAATTATTAGTATTTTTGTTAATCCCAAGCAGTTTTCTGAAAATGAAGACTTTGATACATATCCTCGTAATTTAGAAAAAGACTTAAATAAATTAAATGGACTTGGGGTGGATGTTGTTTTTGCGCCTAAGTATGAAGATATATATAATGAAAACGTCGAAGCTTTTTCTTTTAAAAATCCACTTGCAACTATTTTAGAAGGTCGGGCCCGACCTCTTTTTTTTTCCGGGGTTATTAATGTTGTTTCAAGGTTGTTTAATATTGTCAATCCAGATGTTGCTTATTTTGGGAAAAAAGATGCCCAGCAATTGTTGCTTATAGAAAAATTAGTTCAACTGGGGGGTTTTTCTATTAAAATTGTAAGAGGGGAAACTGTTCGAGAAGACAACGGATTAGCAATGAGCTCTCGAAATCAATATTTATCTGCTAATGCTAAAGAAATTGCTTCGTGCCTTAATCTTAGTTTGCTTTCTGCAAAAAATATTTTAAGAAATGGTGAAACCAATGTAAATAAAATTAAAAAAGAAATGTATGATGTTATAGGTAAAGAAAAAAATATTGTTGTTGATTATATCTCAATATTGTGCCTTGATAATTGGGTGGAGGTTGAGGGGGTGGTTGAGGGGCCAGTATTAATTTCTCTTGCTGCTGTGTTAGAGGGTGTGCGCTTAATAGATAATGTTTTTTATGATTCTATGTCTAGGCCGATATCTACGCTTTGACTTTGATGTGTAAGCGCTCCAATTGATATGCCGTTAACCCCATCTATATTATATTTTAATATGTTTTTGAGCGTTATTCCCCCAGAAACTTCAATGAAGATTTTACTATGATTTTTTTTCAGTCTATTAATTTTTTTAATACATTGTTTTATTTCTGGTGGGTCCATGTTGTCTAATAAAAATGCATCTACAAGCTCCGTGTTGCTGTGTGTGATTTGTTCAACGTTATCAATTTCTATTTGAATGGGTGTTTTGTTTTTTAATTTTTTTAATTTTATAAGGACTTTGTCTACGTTTTCCTGAAGGTGGTTATCTTTTATCATAACTCCAGAAGACAAATCTAACCTATGGTTACACCCTCCTCCCTGATACACTGCATATTTTTCAAAAATTCTAAGCCCGGGTGTTGTTTTTCTTGTATCTAATATTTTAATATTTTTGTTATTAATTTTCTCTACATATCTATTTGTATTGGTTGCTATGCCAGATAGGTGTTGAATCATGTTTAACACGAGTCTTTCTTTTGTTAAAATTTCTCTTTTGTTTCCATATATGTGTGCAATGTTTGTGTTTGGTTTTAGCTTATCTCCTTCTTTGACGCTCATTGTGGTTTTAACGGCTTTAGAAAATATGTTTTTAAGGATTGTTGACCCACAAAAAACAATTTCCTCCCGCGTCCGCACAACATATTTTCCTTTGTCTGTTTTTGGGATAACCGTAAGAGTTGTTAGGTCTCCCGCGGGGATATCTTCTTTCAAAAGCTTGGAAAGTGTTTTTTTGACAAAATCTTTATTTATTTTATTTATTTGTTTATATAACAGCATTTTTCTAAATCTTTCTTTGTCTTTATAATATTAACTAATTCTATTTATTAAAAACCCTTTAATTGTACAGTCTCGTAAGGCTTTTGCTGTTATAGCAATTTGACACATATAGGTTGATGGATATTTGTGGTCTTTTTTATTTTTTTCAAAAGATTTCCCTAAACATGTTGTTGTTATGCCCTTGTAACCACTATATAGTTTTGAAATATCAAAAAACTGTTCGTGGAGTTTGTCTTGGTTTCCAATTAGTGGGTTTCCTCCTGTTTTATTTATGTGGTCCTTAATCTCTATAATTTCATCTTGTTTGTGCTTTGGGTTATATGTTTGATCATATATGTTTATTTGGTCAAACGGTATTTGTTTTATTTTATTAAATATGTTTATGCTCGTTTCACAGTTTATATATATTGCATTTTTTACATAAACCTTATTGTTGTTAAATAAAATAATGTTTTTTATCATTTTCTGTTTCCAAAAATTTTTGATCCTATCCTTATTAGTGTTGATCCACACTCAATTGCCTCTTGGTAGTCGTTGCTCATCCCCATTGATAGTTCAAGGGGTGTATTATACTTTCTGCTTAATGTGTCTCTTAGTGTTTTTGTTTTAATAAATAATCTTTTTCTATCTTTTTTTGTTTTGTTTAATGGTAGAATTGTCATGATTCCTTCAAGTTTTATGTTAGAAAGGTTAATTATTTTTGGTGTTTCTTTTATTAATTCTTTTTCTGAAAACCCTGTTTTGTTTGAGTCTTTTCCTATATTAATTTGACAGTATATTCTTTGTTTTTTGTTGACTTCTTTTGCTTTTTTGTTGATTTTTTCTGCGAGTTTATATGAATCTATCGTTTGTATAACGTGAAATAATTTAATGGCTTTCTTTATTTTGTTGCTTTGTAGGTGTCCAATAAGATGAAGTTCTCCCTCTTTAGGAAAAGCATCTTTTTTTTGTTCTGCTTCTTGTATTTTATTTTCCCCAAAATATAAAACTCCAAGGTTTTTAGCTTTTAAAATTTCTTTATGGGAATGTGTTTTTGTGACCGCCAATAGTTTTACTTGTTGATTTGGGTGGGATATTTTTTTAATATCCTCATAAACTTTTGATAGTTTATTCTTCAGGGTTGTCGCTATCTTCTCTTGTGGGCTTGGTGGGCTCTTCTTCCTCTTCCTCTTCTTTTACAACTTTTGCAACAGAAGAAATGGTTGCCCCTTTATCTAATCTTATTAAGCGAACCCCTTGAGTGTTTCTTCCTATTGTTCTAATTTCGCTTGTTGCCTGCCTAATCATAACGCCTGCGCTTGTTATAATCATAATATCATCCGTTTCTACAACCTCAAGAATGCTTATAAGTGATCCTGTTTTGGGGGTTTTCTTGAGCGTGTATACGCCTTTTCCAGACCTTTGTTGTATTCTATATTGTTCTGTTTTACTTTTCTTTCCATATCCATTTTTAGATGCCACTAATACGTGTCCATCATTTTTAAGCACTAGCATGCCTATAACTTCGTCGTTAGATCCAATTGTTATTCCTTTAACTCCTTTTGTTCTTCTTCCTGTGGCCCTAACATCTTCTTCTTTAAATCTAATTGATTTTCCATCTCTTGTGGCCATAACAATGTTATCAGACCCATTAGATATTTTTGCCTGTATAAGTTCGTCACCCTCTTTTATCTCCATTGCAAAAACACCACCTTTTCGTGGTTTTCCATAAAGAGATAGGGCTGTTCTGTTTATCATGCCATTTTTTGTGGCCATAATAATATAGTTGGTGTCTAAAAATTCTTTTACTGAAACAAAGGCGTTTACTTTTTCTCCGGTCTCGCAACCAATTAGATTGACAATGGCTCTGCCTTGTGATGTCCTGCTTGTTTGTGGAATTTGATGAACCTTTAACCAATAACATTTTCCTTTATCGGTAAAAAACAACATTGTGTTGTGTGTTGATGCGGTAAATAGGTGTTCAACAAAATCGTCGTCTTTTGTTTTTGCCCCCCTCATTCCTTTTCCGCCTCTTCTTTGGGTTTTCCAGGTGTCAGCGGGAAGCCTTTTTATATATCCATTGTGTGTTATTGTTACAATCATTTCCTCGTCTGCTATCATGTCTTCAAGGCTTAAGTCTCCACTAAATGGAATTATTTCTGTTCTTCTTTCGTCTCCATGTTTATTTAACACCTCGCCTAATTCTTCTTCTATAATCTCACTTTGTTTTTCATAGCTTTCAAGAATGTGGTTTAAAGATTTAATTAATTCTTGTAGGTCGTTGTGCTCCTGAACAACCTTATCTATTTCTAAAGAGGTGAGTTTTTGGAGTCTCATATCTAAAATAGCCTTTGCTTGTTTTTCGCTAAATTGATATGTTGATATTAAAGATCCTTTTGCTGTTTCTGGGTTTGATGACCCTCTAATTATTTTTATTATATTATCAATATTTTCTAGGGCTCTTTTTAGCCCTTCTAATATATGTGCTCTAGCCTCTGCTTCTTTTAACTCAAAAGTTGTTCTTTTTATAATTACTTCTCTTCTAAATTCTAAGAAATGTCCTAAAACTTCTTTAAGGTTCATTATTTTAGGGACTCCACCAACAAGGGCCAACATAATAACCCCAAAAGTGTCTTGAAGTTGAGTAAATTTATATAGGTTGTTTAAAATAATTTCTGCAATAGCATCTCTTTTGCATTCTACCACAACCCTATTTCCATCTTTATCCGACTCATCTCTTAGATCTGATATTCCTTCAAGTTTTTTGTCTCTAACAAGGTCGGCTATTTTTTCAATCAAGCTAGCCTTGTTTACTTGGTATGGAAGCTCTGTTATTATAATTCTTTGTTTTCCTTTTTCATCTTCTTCAATGTTTGCTTTTCCTCTCATTACAATTCGGCCGCGCCCTGTTTTATATGCGTTATTAATTCCATCGCTGCCCATTATAAATCCAGCCGTTGGAAAGTCTGGTCCAGAAACATGGTTTTCTATTAATTCTTCAATAGAAATGTTTGGGTTTTGTAATAATGCGATTAAACCTGTAACTAATTCTTTAAGGTTGTGTGGTGGGATTTTTGTTGCCATTCCCACAGCTATTCCCTCTGACCCATTCATAAGAAGGTTTGGTATTTGTGTTGGAAAAACTGTCGGCTCCTCAAGGCTGTCATCAAAGTTTGGAATAAAGTCGACTGTTTCTTTGTCAAGGTCTTGTAGCATCTCTGCTGCGACTCTATCCATTCTTGCTTCAGTGTATCTCATTGCCGCGGCATTATCTCCATCAACCGAACCAAAGTTTCCTTGCCCATCTATTAGTGGATATCTTAAAGACCATTCTTGTGCCATTCGAACCAGAGAATCATAAATAGATTGATCCCCATGAGGGTGATATTTTCCCAAAACATCTCCAACAATACGTGCGCTTTTTTTGTGTTTTCTATTCCAAGTTGCGCCTTGCTCTAAAGCCCCATAAAGCACTCTTCTATGTACTGGTTTTAAGCCGTCTCTAACATCAGGAAGCGCCCTACTGCATATTACTGACATAGAATAGGTTAAATATGATTCTGACATTTCTTCAACAATGTCTCTGTTTTGAATTGTTTGTGGTTGTTCTTCTCTCATTTTTATATGTCTATATTGGTTGCTAGTTTTGCGTTTTTAACAATAAATTCTCTTCTTGATTCTACATCTTCTCCCATTAAGGTAGAAAATATTTCGTTTGCTTCATATGCATCAGAAATTGTTACTTGTAATAATGTTCTGTTCTCTTTGTTCATTGTTGTTTCCCAAAGCTGGTCTGCGTTCATTTCCCCCAAACCTTTGTATCGTTGTATTTCTATTTTTTGTCCCTCTATTTTTATTTCTTCTAACAATCTATCTCTTTGCTTGTCTGTGTATACCCAGTGTGCTTTTTTCCCTTTGCTTATTTTATATAGTGGTGGACACGCAATATATACATACCCTCCCGTTATAAGCTCTGGCATTTTTCTATATAAAAAGGTGAGCAGTAGTGTTCTAATGTGGCTTCCATCAATATCTGCATCTGTCATTATAATGATTTTGTGATATCTAAGTTTTGCTATATTAAAGTCTCCCGCTGAAGTTTCTTCTATATCTGCATCTCCACCAAAACCTGTTCCAAGTGCCGTTATTATTGTTTGTATTTCGTTGTTAGATAAAACCTTATCAATTCTCGCTTTTTCTGCGTTAATAACCTTTGCCCTTAGTGGGAGAATTGCTTGGTATTTTCTGTTTCTTCCTTGTTTGGCAGACCCCCCCGCAGAATCTCCCTCTACTAAATATAGCTCACTAAGCGTTGGATCTTTTTCTGAGCAGTCAGCTAATTTTCCTGGAAGGGCGGATATGTCTAAAACATTTTTTCTTCTAACGAGTTCTCGGGCTTTTTTTGCTGCCTCTCTTGCTCTTGCTGCGTTTTCTGCTTTTTGTATTATTGTTTTTGCTGTGTTTGGGTTTTGTTCAAAAAAATCTGTTAAAGACTCTGTTATTATAGAGTCGCAGATTCCTTTAACCTCTCCGTTTCCTAGTTTTGTTTTTGTTTGGCCTTCAAATTGTGGTTCTGGAACTTTTATTGATAATACGGCTGTTAATCCCTCTCTCACATCTTCCCCACCAAAGGTTGGGGTCTCTCCTTTTTTGTTTTTTATGTTTTTGGAGGCATATTTGTTCAGCGTTCTTGTTAGGGCTGATTTAAATCCAGCAAGGTGTGTTCCTCCTTCAATTGTGTTTATGTTGTTAACAAATGTTAGAAGTGTTTCGCCGTATGAATCGTTATATCTTAATGATAAATCAACCGGAACGCTGTCTTTTTCTCCTTTTATATGAACGGGCTCTTCAAATAGTGGGGAGTGGTGCCGGTCTAAGTGTTTTACAAACTCTGAAAGCCCGCCTTCATAATAATGTTCTTTGGTTTCGTTTGTGGCTTCGTCATGTAAAACTATTTTGACGCCACTGTTTAGATATGAAAGCTCTCTTAGTCTTTCGTCTATTGTTTTAATGTCAAAAACTGTTTCTACAAAAATAGTGTCGTCTGGATAAAATACTATTTGTGTTCCTGTTTCTGTTGTTGTACCCATTTCTGTTAGTGGGCCTGTTGCAATTCCTATTTCATATTTTTGTTGAAATCTTTTTCCGTCTCTTTTTACTGTTGCTGTACATTCTTTTGAAAGCGCGTTTACAACTGATACACCAACCCCGTGCAGTCCCCCTGAAACCTTATAAGTGTCTTTATCAAATTTTCCACCTGCATGAAGAACGGTCATAACAAGCTCAAGGCCTGATTTTCCTTCTTCTTTGTGTATGTCTGTTGGTATCCCCCTGCCGTTATCTTCTACTTTTATACCACCATCTGTTTGTTTTGTTACTTTTATTTCTGTACAATGGCCGGCCATTGCTTCATCAATTGAGTTATCCACCACCTCCCATATTAGGTGGTGTACCCCTTTTTTTCCAACGTCTCCAATATACATTGCGGGGCGCTTTCTTACGGCCTCTAATCCTTTTAATACTGTTATGTTTTTTGCTTTGTAATCTGTGCTCATATTAAATAGATGTTTTGTATTGTTTCTTTTGGGGTTTGTTTTTGTATTGCTTTAAGAATTTCATTTTTTTGATAAAAAAGTTCGTTTTTCCATGTTGGGTTTTTACATTTTATATAAACTGTTTTGTTCTCTATCTTTACAACCGTTGTTGCCTCTTTTATTCCTGGGCCAACTATTTCTCCCCATTTGTTTTGAATGTTTCCCAATAAAATCATTGATCCCATGTTTTTGTTTTGTATAAGGGTGGATATTGACTTTGATAATTTTGTTATTGGCATTTTATAATTTTTATTTTTTTGTTTTCTTCTTCAAACATACCTTTTATGGTGTTTGTGTTTGTTTGTGTTGTTGTTATTATTGTTTGAAATTTACAATGAAAATATACAAAAATTTTCATGATATTTTTATTGTCAAGTTTGTCAAAAAAATCATCCAACAAAAGGATTGGATTCTTTTTTGTTTTTTGTTTTATAAGGTTCGCTTCGGCTAGTTTTAAAATATGTTTAAATAGTTTTTTTTCTCCTTGAGATCCGTGTTCTTGTAGGTTTTGTTTTTTATTTTTAAATACTATAGTGTCTGCTTGTGGTCCAAATCGTGTTTTTTCTTGGTTTTCAATTTCTTTTAGTTTCTTTGTATATGTTGTTTTGTTGTTGTTGTTGTTGTTGTTAATATATTTAATGTTATATCCTTCTACTTTTATTTCTTTTTGAACTTTTTTAAATAGTTCTATTATTTCTGTTATTCTTTTTTCTCTTCTTTCCCAAATAGAAATTCCTCTTCTTGCTATTTGTTCATCCCAGGCGGCTGTTTCTTTTTTCTGTTCTAAAAGGGTGTTTCTATAAATAAGAAGTTTGTTATATTCTTTTACATCTTTGATGTGTTTTTTTTCTATTTTAAAAATTATTTTGTCAAAATATTTCATTTTGTCACTTTTATAGCATTCTACTATATCTGTTTCTTCTGGAGACATACAAACCATTGGATTTTCAATTAAAAGTTCTGATGTTTTTTTTATTTTTTGATTATTTTTTGTTATTTTTTTTTTGTTCTTTTCTATTTCTATTTTTATTTTTTGTTCTTTTTTTTCCTGTATAAAAAACCCTTGGGCTTGAAGTTTTTTTGTTCCTTCTTTTAGAATAGCTTTGTTTTGTTTTTTTCTAAAACTTTTTGCTGTAGATAATAAAAAGAGGGTTTCTAAAATTGTGGTTTTTCCAGCGCCGTTTTCGCCTATTATTATGTTTGTTTCAGGTATAAAATTATAATGTGCTTCTGATGTTTTTCTTATGTTTAAAAAAGAAATTTTTTTTATAGCCATTAATCATTTAATCTGATCGGCATTAACAAAATAAGCTTGTCTGTTTTGGTTTCTTTGTTTTTTTCAGATATTATTGCTGCGCTTAGAGCAGAATTTAAAAACATGTTTATTTTATTAGATTCTATTGCCGTCAACGCATCTAAAACAAAGTTTGCATTAAAGCCTATTTTAAGATCTTCATCACTATTAAAAAGACATTCTATTTTTTCTTTCCCTGAGGCTGAATTTTCAGCGTCCTCTGTTGTTAACTCTAATCTTCCTGATTTAATATTAAATGTTATTTGTTTTGTTGCTCTGTTTGAAAAAATAGATACTCTTTTAATTGCGCTTATAAGGTCTTTCTTGTCTATTGTTAATGTTTTGTTGTTGTCTAAAGGTATAACCTTTTCATAGTCTGGGTAGGTGTCTTTAATTATTTTTGAAAAAAGAGAAACCTTTTTATAAGATAAAGACATATAGTTTGAAGAAAGTTCTAATTCTATGTTCTCTGTCTTTTCTATTAAGCTTGAAAGAATGGTTAAAAATTTCATGGGAGCTATAATTTCAATCTCTTGGTTTTGTAGTGTTTCTTGTTCTCCTATTATCCTAGACAGCCTGTGTCCATCTGTAGAAACTCCCAGTATTTGACCTTTGTTTATTTTTAATAAAACACCTTGGAGGGCAGGTTTTAACTCGTCTTTGCTTGTGCTTGTTTTTGTAAAATCTATTATTTCTAATAACTTTTCAGTGTTAATTGTTAAACCAATAGAGTCTTTCATCGTTGGGTCAGAAGGAAATTCTTTATAATCTTGCCCTGTAATAGAAAATGTTCCCGTTGTTGTTTCTAGTACTAAAATATTTTTTGAAGAAAGATCTAGCTTAACTTCTTGGTCTCTAATATTTGCTATTATTTCTAACAACCTATTGATAGGTATTGCTATGGGGTCTTGTGGTTTGTCTCCGACATAATCAACATTTACACTAATAGAGGTTTCAAGGTTTGTTGATTTTATAGTAATATGATTTTCACTAAAATCAAAATAAGCACACCCCAAAATCGGAAGCGTTGACCTTGAGGGAACAACTTTTATGATTTGTTGCAACCCCTCTAAGAATTCGTTTGATTTTACAGTGATTTTCATATCTTTATTTTAATATATATATATATATATACATAGTAATTACTTATTATTATTATATAGTGTTAACATCTTGATAACAACAAAAGAAGAAGACAATAAGCACTCTTTTAAACCAACAAACAATAAGAACTTAAAGTTTTAATTGATGTTGATATCTTTGTTGATAATTAATTATTGTTCGAAAATATTTATATAAACATTTTTTTTTGATCTTATCAACCAATCATCTAAAGCCTTCTTGGCTTTTTGTTCTTTTGCCAAACTAGAAATATAATCAAAGGAGTTTTCAATAGAGGGTTTTGACGGAGGTTTTTTGTCATATAAAGATAGCAGCAATATTGAGCCATTAGAAAGAAGATAGGGATAAAAAAGAAAAGGAGCCTCTCTTTCTCTTATTTTTGCAGAAATTTCATCTGGAAGGTTTTCAATAGGAATATTAGAATAATTTCCAGAAAAGCTACTAGGCGAAGAGTTCAACCCCTCAACATAAGACTCAAGAAAATATAAGTCTTTACTCGATTTTTCATAAAGAGAATTAATTTTTTCTATAGTTTCTTTTTTGTCAGACTCCGTGGGAACAACAGCTTTTAATAAATGTTGAGTGTTTACCTTCTCGCCCTTTTTATCAATGATTTTAATAATATGAAAACCAGCATCAGTTTTTACTGGACCAACAACAGCCCCAACCTTACTAGAAAAAGCCAATTCTTCATATTCTGGAAAAAGGGTTCCTCTAGCCGTGTATCCAACAATACCAAAAGATTCCAAAGAAGAAAAATCATCAGAGTGGTTTATGATGAGAGAATCAAAAACTTCGCGACCACCATCTATGTTTTCTTTAAAAAAAAGACAAAGAGAAAAGATAGAATCTATAGTTGTTTCGCTGGGAACGAAAGACAAATTTAAAGAAGAAAAAGAGGCTGTTGCAGGAATGTCTGGCAGAGAATCTTTGTTTGTAGAATAAAAATCCTCCACTTCTTTTTTTCCAATAGAAACACCAGAAAGCAAAGAATATTTAAACCTATCAATTAACATAGAGTGATAAACTTCTTCCCAATAATATTCTTTTATTTTTAAAAGAGGCATATTAAAAATCTTTTCAAGCTCTTTCTGAGAGCCAACCCTCTCAATAAAAAAAGATATTTGTTGTTCTACTTGCTGTTTTACCTCAGAATCAGAAACAAAAACAGTTGAATCTTTAATTGCAAAATCCAACAAAACATATTGGTCTATCATATTAGATAAAATTTGATCCGCCAACAGCTCATATTTTTTAGGAGTAAGAGAGGGGTTTATTCTTTTTTGTTCTGCCGCAAGCGAGAGTTGTTGAAAAAAATCACCTTGGGTTATTATTTCGTCCCCCACAACAGCCATAACCCCGCCGAGAGGTTGGCCCCCAAACAAAACAACAACAAAAAGAAGACTAATTAAAAAACTGTTTATATTCTTCACCAAAAACAACCCCTTTATTATTAATATATTTATTAAAAGTATCTTTCTTTATTTTTTCTTGTCCCTCTTTTAACAAAAGAGACTCAATCCTTGTGTAAACCTGTTTAATATTTAAATGTTTTTTTTCTATTCTATCCTCAAGACGAATAAGAGAATAGGTTTTATCAAGGTTTTTTATTGGGCCAGCAACCTCTCCAATTTTTAATTTAAAAGCAACCTCTCCCAGTTCATTATATTTTCCAGAGGCAAAAGGCTCCATTAACCCAAAAACACTTTTTCTGTTAATAGAAAAAGTACCCGCCAAAGCCTCAAAAGAGGCGACATCCTTTTCAATCAAAGAAGATAAGCTGTCGGCCAAAGAAGGGCTCTCAACCCTAATTTGTCTAACAACAACCTTTTCCGGATCTAGATATTTTTGATCCCTATTCATTAAAAAATATTGTTTTACCTCAGAAGAGTCCACAGAAACGCTATTAACCAAAAACCTTAAAAAAGAATCATACAAAAGCTTTTCTTCTTCTATTTCAAGGCGCTTGGAAAAAAAGAGTTCTTTGTCTATTTCTAAAGCAATAGCCTTTCGCAAAGCCAACTCTCTCAAAATAAAGGGCTGAAAAAAATCAACAAAATCTTCATAGTTTCTAAAATCAGGAAACTTTGAAGGGGAAACCCCTTTTGTTTGTCGAACAAGCCACGCCAAGCCATAGTCTTCATTTAAAAAAGAACAGATTAAAAGACGAGTGTCAATGGTTTTTACAAAAGAATTAAAATCAAAAGCTTTTTTCCCAAGGTCTTTTTTTTCTTTTTGAAAATCACCATAAAGAGACAAGAAAAGATCAACGTTTTTTTTATAAAAAACAATGTTAGAAGCAAAAGACTCGTTGTCATCATATTTTTTAGCTTCAAAACGCAGGGTTTTATTTATACTTGGCAGAGATGAAGCAAGAACAGCCTGCTTATAACTAGAAGAATCATAAAAAGAAAAACCAGAGGGGCGCCTTTCTTCTACAAGAACCAGATGATATCCATAATCAGTTAAAACAGGGCTAGAAAGTTCACCCAAAGATAAAGCCCAAACAGGCTCCTGAAAAGACATTGGAGCCTGCCCCCACTGCAACCAACCCAAAACACCACTGTTTTTTTGAGAACTTGGATCATCAGAAACTCTTTTTGCCAAATCAGAAAAAGCAACCAACTCCCCAGCCAAAGAGTCCGCGAAGCTAGAGGCTAAAAGATAAGCCTCTTCTTTAGAACGAGCAGGAGGGGAAGATAAAGAGCTAGAACGAAAAGAAACCAAAAGGTGTTTAGCAAAAACCTCCTCCTTTAAATTAGAAAGACCTAAGGCCAAAACCTCTTTTCCAATAAGGGGCCTTGCAACAAGCTCTTCATATGCAAAGTTAACCAAAAGCTGTTTCTTAATAGTGTTGAGTTTTTCTAAAATAAAAGGATCTTTATCAAACCCCATTTCTTTAGCCTCACCCGAACAAGAAAGCCTCTTAACATAGTCTTTTAAAATAGACTCTTTTTGTTGATCAGAAGCTCTTTCCCATTCAGCCTTAGTATATTTGTTATAAAAATCTTGTTGATCAAAAACAACACCATTAATGTTTACAACAAAAGAAAAACACAGGTTTAATAAACACAAAAAAAACATCACTTTTTCTCCTTTAAAAAAAGACCAATAAATTTATTTAATAAATCTATCAAAACCACACAAATATCACAATCTAAAGAAACAAAAGAAACAACAAGTCTGTTTCCAGACTTTTGATTAACAGAAAAAGAAATACCCCGCTCTTCAGAAAAAGAACTTAAAAAAAACAAAAAAGAAACAGAATCAACAACATGTTTTCCTGGCAAAAACAAAAGAGAAAAACCTGATTTAGTTTTAAAAATAGAAGAAACCAAAGCCTTTTGAGCCAAAACCTTTAGTTGTTGGGTTTGTAAAAGATGTAAAACTTCAACAGGTAGGGGCCCAAAGCGGTCCACCAGCTCTTTTTCAAAAAGATCAATCATTTTTTTTGTTTTACAGCTAGATAAAGTTTTATACAAAGAAAGCCTTAAAACATCCTCTTTTATATATTTGGACGGATAACAAGGCGGGGGAGAAAAAACATCAACTTGTGGATCAAAAAAAGAAGAAAAGCCTTCTTTTAAAAAACAACCAGCCAAAAGTTTATTATAAAGCTCAAAACCAACAGAGGAACCACCACTTTGTGCATAGCCAAAAACAGAACCAGCGCCACGAATATCTAAATCTTTTGACGCAATATTATAACCAGAGCCCAAAGAAACATTTTCTTCAATGGCTTTTAATCTTTTTTTAGAACGAGAATTTAGTTTTAAAGAACGAGGAATTAAAAGATATGCAAAAGCCTGCCGATCATGCCTTCCAACTCGCCCCCTAATTTGATGTAGTTGAGACAACCCAAAAAGATGCGCATTATTAATAATAACAGTATTAACGTTTGGAATGTCTAGCCCACTTTCAATAATAGAGGTTGAGATTAATACACTATATTCACCACCAATAAAAAGGGCCATAGTCTCTTCAATTTCAGAGGGTTTCATTTTTCCATGAACAATAGCAACTTTTATTGTAGGAAGTTTTTCTAAAAGCAGACGTCGAACCCGACCCAAAGAAGCAATGTTGTTGTGCAAAAAATAAACTTGTCCCCCTCGTTGAATTTCAACAAGAACTCCCCGAACAATTTTTTCTAAATCAAAAAAAACAACAGAGGTTTGAATCGGGCGTCTATTTACTGGTGGGGTTGTAATACTGGAAATAGTTTTAATTCCAGAAAAAGCCTGTTGAAGAGATCTTGGAATTGGGGTTGCAGACATAGACAAAACATCAATTTTGGAAAAACGATTTAAAAAAACCTCTTTTTGCTTAACACCAAAACGGTGTTCTTCATCAATTATAAGGAGGTCTAAAGACGAAATTTTTTCAAGAAAAGAAAAAACTCTTTGAGTGCAAATCAAAACATCAACAGAGCCCAAATTAAAAGAGTCAACAAAAGAAGACACCTCTTTTTCACTTACAAGCCTAGAAACCATAGCGGTTTGAACAGAAAAAGAATTTAACCTATTAGAAAAAGATTTAAAAAGCTGGTGACACAAAATAGTTGTAGGGGCCAACACAACAACCCTTCCACCCATTAAAACAGATAAAAAAGCAGCTCTAATAGCAATCTCTGTTTTTCCAAACCCAACATCCCCACATAAAAGTCGGTCCATAGGTTCGGGTGACTTTAAATCCAACAAAACATCAGAAAAAGCCAAAGCCTGATCTTTTGTGTCTTTGTATTTAAAAGAAGATAAAAAGCTTGCTAAAAGATCATCGTCAAGGCTAGGCCTATCCTTAACAAGAGAAACCCTTTCAGCATGTTTTAGCAACAAATCCTCTACAAAATGATTTATTTGGCCAGAAACCTTATTAACTCGCCTCTTCCAAATGCCTTTTTTAGAAATACTATTAAGGGGAATTTCAACACTTGCGCTTTCATAGTAGCTTAAAACAGACAAATTATTAAGCCCAACAGAAACCAAACCATCAGCATATTTTAAAGAAACAAACCGGTCATTATCATTTTCATCACAAACAAGACCAACAAAAGCACCAACACCAAAATCTTCATGAATAAAATAATCACCAACCTCAATATTAGAAAAATCACTTAAAGCAACAGATTTTACACCCTTGTTTTGCACTTCTAATTTACGGCCCTCTAAAAACCAAGGGGGAACATAGTGACGCCCATCCAAAGAAACACCACCACCATCAAGGAGGGGGTCAACAACAAAATCACAATCCGGATTTTTATTGTAAAACCCATAATTACAAGAGTTTACATATATCTTTTTTGTAGGATGTTGCGCCCCAAGAGAATCAAGTTCAACAAAAATCTGAGGCATGTCACACAGAAGAGAAGAAACAGGCGTTGTAAAAAAACCAGAAGAAGAAACCTTAAAGCGAAAAGAATCAACCTCTCGCAAGGAAAGCTGAGAGTTAACATCAAAAACATAAATTTTTATATCATCTTCAAAAGAAAAATCAATACGAACAGGGTGTTTAGAGTCAAAAGGAAAAAGATCACAAACAGAGCCACGCTCAGCATATGTTCCAGGAGAAAGAACAACAGGAACACGCTCTAAACCAGAAAGAAGAACACTATTATAAAGGGGGTTTAGCAGAGTTTGTTTCTTATTTAAACAAAAACCACAACCCTATCTTTCCAACACCAGTTCATATAAAAGGAGAAAAAGAACAAGTTCCTGTTGAGCTAGCCCTTTCTTATAACGAAAGATTCATTCACAAGAACAAAAGCAGAAGACAAGTCGTCCCTATAAAGAGAAAAGGCGTTACTGGAGACCTGAACAGGAGACAAAAACCCATAAGGAGCCTCTTCTTCCATGTTTGAAACAACAGAAAAACGAGACAAAGAAGAACGATATAAAACATCAAAAACAACATTAAAATTAGAATCTTTTACTATTAAACAATATCCACAATAAGCTTGAATTAGGGTGGGCAAAACAGAGATATCATTAAAAAAGGTAACACAATTAGAAGATAAAATAGAGCGATAGTCGTCTAAAAACGCATTTTTTGTTTCACGTGAAACATTCATTTTTGCCGGCTATGTATATAGAAAGACAAAACGGTGATGTCGGATTGTCTTACACCATCTATAATTGTTGCCTGTCCAAGGTTTTCTGGTTGTATTTTTGAAAGTTTTTCAATAGACTCAGAGCTAAGGTTTGGAATTTTAGCATAATTAAAGTTTTTTGGTATGGGTGTTTTTTCCATTTTTTTAACCTTTTTTATTCTTTTAGATTGTATTTTAATATATCCCTCATATAAAGACTCTGTCTCTAAAGCAAAAAATATTTTGGAGGGCAATTTGTTCAAAACACCTTGTATTGTTTTTGAGGAAACCTGCTTAGTCTTAATTTGGTTCCACAGGCTGTTTGTTTTGTTGTTTATAGTAAAAAGTGTTTCTTTGAGTTTTTTTTCTCCATCCCTATATTTTTTATAATAAGAATCAAAAACCCTCTCGTGTTTTTTTGATATAAGATTAAACGTTTTTGCTTTTGGCGTCAACCTTAGGTCGGCGTTGTCTTGTCTTAATAGCAGGCGATGTTCTGCTCTCGATGTAAACATCCTATATGGTTCATTTATATTTTTTGTTATGAGATCATTGATTAGTACACCTATATAGCTTTCAGCCCGACTTAAAACAAATGGTTTTTCATTAATATTTGATAAATAGGAGTTTATGCCAGCAATTAAGCCCTGGGCCGCAGCCTCTTCATAGCCGGACGTTCCGTTGTTTTGACCCGCAAAATATAACCCTGGAATTTGTTTTGACTCTAGGGTGGCTTTTAGTTGGTTAGAGGGAAAATAATCATATTCTATAGCATAGCCTGGCCTTATAAGGCTTACACCCTCCAAGCCCTTAATTGTTTTAAGCGCCTCAATTTGTACCTCTTCTGGCATGCTAGTTGAAAAGCCATTTAGATATATTTGATTAGAATTGTTCCATTCAGGCTCTAAAAACAATTGATGAGAGTCTTTATTTGAAAAACGAACAATTTTATCTTCAACGCTAGGACAATATCTGGGGCCAACACCATTAATTTTTCCAGAATACATTGGAGACAGGGCTAGGTTTTTTAAAAGAACTTCATGAGTTTTTTTGTTTGTATAAGCCACATAACAAGGGGTGTTTTTTGGTTTTTTATCGCCAGGGGTTTGAATTGAAAAATAATTAATATTTTTGTCTCCAGGGGAAAGATCTAAGGCCGCCCAATCAATAGAATTCGACAAAAGGCGTGGAGGCGTTCCTGTTTTTAATCTCAAAGAAGAAATACCACAAGACTTAAGTTTTTTAGTTATATTTTTAGAGGGGGGCTCCCCAAACCTTCCTGCGCTATAATTTTTATTCCCCACATGTATTTTTCCATTTAAAAATGTCCCCCCAGTAAGTATTAAGTGCTCTACATTAATTTTTTGACCACCCCTTAAAACACAACCAGATATTTTATTGTTATCAACACAAATATCAACAACTTCATCAGAAACAACTGTAATGTTTTTATCACTCAAAACAAAGTTCCTTACAAAGCGAGAATATTGAATTTTATCTACTTGCGCCCGGGGAGACCAAACAGCCCTTCCTTTGGACTTGTTTAGTGTTTTAAATTGAATTGCAGTTTTGTCTGCTGCCAAACCCATTATTCCCCCCAAAGCATCAATTTCACGCACTAAATGTCCTTTTGCTAGACCACCAATTGCAGGGTTACAAGACATTCTTGCTATAGAGTTTGAGTCCATTGTAATTAAATAACAGGAACCACCCATTCGAGATATTGCCAACGCAGCCTCGACGCCGGCGTGTCCACCCCCAACAATTGCTATATTTGGTGTGCTATTCATTTTCCAACACAAAACTTTGAAAAAATATTATTAATAATGTCGTTTCGACTTACTGGTGAAGAAATATCATTAAAAACACTTAAAAACTCATGCAAAATTTCTGCAACAATATCATGCGTAGAGTTATTTTTTAGTTCAGCAATTGCTTGTAAAATTTGCTTTTTGCTTTGAGAGAGAAGATCATAGTGTCGCCTGTTTATAAGTGTTTCTAGGTTTTTATTGTTTACCCCTGTAATATTTTTAATTTCTGTTGATAATTCTGTTAATAAAGAGTCTATATTTTCTCCTGTTATTGAAGAGATTTTTATTTGTTCTTTAGAAATATTTTTATATTCCACAATATCTGATTTAGACAAAACCTTAATAGATTTTTTTTCTTTAATTAATCTATCATAGCTATTTAGATCTTTAGGATTATCTGTTAAAACTATAACAATATGAGCTAAGGATATTTCTTCTTCTGTTTTTTTAACCGCCACCTTTTCTAGTGTGTCCTTTGAGTTGATCATACCAGCGGAATCAATCAAAACAACCCTATAGCCACTTATTTCAAAAACAGTTTCTATAGAATCTCTAGTTGTCCCTGAAACATTAGAAACAATAGCTCTTTTTTCTCCAAGCAAATAATTAAAAAGACTAGATTTTCCAACATTTGGTTTTCCCAAAAGCAACACACGTAAACCATGTCGTATAATTTTTGAATGAAGAAAAGAAGATTCAATTTTTTTAATTTTATTAAGAATCAAATTAAGTTTTTCAGATATTTTTTGATTGTTTGTAAAATCAATTTCATTTTCATTAAAGTCTAATTCGTGTTCTATTAACATCATTATATTTATCACGCTATCCCTAATATCATTAATTTTTTCAGAAAGCTGACCATTAACATTATTAAGAGACCTTTCTGCATACACATTGCTTTCAGAGGAAATTAAGTCATTAATTGACTCTGCTTGAATTAAATCTATTTTTCCATTATAAAAAGCCCTAAAAGAAAACTCACCAGGAAGGGCGTGTCGAACACACCCCGAATCAATAGAGTGTTGTATAATTTTGTTTGCAACATAATTACCCCCATGACAATTAATCTCTATTATATTTTCTCCAGTGAAGGAGTTTGGGGCTTCAAAATATGATATTAAACCGTCATCTAAATGTTCTTGATTAAAGGGAGAATAAATTTTATTAAAATTAATAGTATTTTTAATAGGTAGTTTTTTTTTATTAGAAATTTTTTGATAAACCCTTTTAAGGTTTTTTCCTGATATCCGAACAACTGAAATAGAGGCCAAGCCATCTGCTGTTGCTAGCGCAATAATATTATCATCTATATCTAAATAATTTTTCATTAAGAGCGAGGCCCCTAACTATTTTTTTTAATAGAGAGCTGTTGTTGGTATGACAAGAAATTATACACAGTATAATATAAGGTTAAACCCGAAGGAAAGGTATTAAAGATTAAAATGAAAAAACCGTTCATAAAATACATAACATATTTTTGAGACTCCTCAGCAGACTGCATAGACACCCTCATGGTTAAAAACATACTTACCCCCATAAAGATTGGCAATATTGCTACAGCAGATCCATACATTGGAATAGAAAAAGGAAGACTAAAAACATAGTCTGGCTGTGAGAGGTCTGAAATCCACCCAAAAAAGGGTTCTCCACGAAACTCAACTGTAGACCTAAAAACAATAAAAAAGGCCATTAAAAGCGGCATTTGAAGCAACGGCGCAATACAGCTCATTGCTGGGTTAAACCCATGTTTTTTCCAGAGCTTTCCCAGCTCTTTTTGTAACTTTTGAGGATCATTTTTATATTTTTCTTGAATTTCCTTTTGTAGAGGGGCAACAGTTTTCATTTTAATTGAAGACTCATAACTTTTTTTTGTGAGAGGACCTGTTATTATTCGCATCAACAACGCGAAAAATATAAGAATAACACCATAATTTATTCCTAGAGAGCTTCTCATTACTTTTAATAACCACAAGACTAGCTTGCTAAACGGCTGAATAATTGACCACCCAAAATTCATAATTAATTGTATTTCGGGATTAAACTGATTAATCCAATCGATATCTAATGGCCCCAAATATGTTGTAAATTTTAACGCCCCCTGATTCATTTTATATCCCAAGGCTGCTTGATATACAGGGGTTACTTGACGATCTCCAAAAACAACGTTTTTTGAGGATAGGGTAGAGTAATGAGATGGCATGTCAGGAAAAATTGACACAGTGAAAAACTTGTTTCGTATTGCAAACCAATCAGTGTGCCCCTCACTATATTTATTTGTTTCAATATTTTGCGTTGATGTTTGAGTGATATAATCTACGGCCCCCTGAGATGAAACATAGGCACCAGAGTATGACAGCTCATCAGCTTCCATTTTTTCAGCAGGCATAATGCCTGAGCGCCACGCAAGCTCAACGTCTTTGTTGGGGTGTGTATTAGATAAACTAAAATCTATATTAGAGTCTATATTATAAGAGTTCCCTACAAAAATTATTTTCTTATCAACAAAGTCACCCAGACTATTTTCAAAGCGATAATGAAGCACGAGCTCTTGATTTCCAGACAGCACAATATTATCACCACTTAAGGGAGTTATTAATTTAAAAGGCTCATTAATTAGGGTATTACCACTATCAACAGATAGGCAGGGAGAACACCTAGTATTTAGCCAATCAACATGTAATAATACGGGATTATTATTGTGATATTCACCCAATCCATCATAAGAACCCGAATATTGTAATTCTCCTTTATCCACACCAACAAGCTGATAGTTTAATATTGACCCCCCAGACCTATTGGATAACTGTAAAGCAAACAAGTCTGTGGTAATATTAATAATTTTTTCTTTTACATCTAATAGGGACCCCTCTATTTTATTAGATGAGATAGTTTGCTGCTCATTTTTTATAGATAAAGATTGTTGAGGTGTAGGATTATCTAAGGCTTCTTCTGGGGGCAAAACACCAATAAAATCCAAATATATTGGTATCATTAAAAACACTAAAAACATTAAGACCGCTGCAACAATATTTCGAGTAATATTCATAATTTAATTTTCAAGAAGGCAGTTGGATAGTTTAAAAAAAATATTTGATATTTGACTATAGTCAATGTTGATTGTTTGGGGTTTTATTATGACACCAACAGGGGACTTAAGGTCGTTTTTACACATTGTTGAAAAAACATCTCGACAGCGACGCTTTAGAAGGTTTCGATCCCTTGCAGACCCCAACTGCCTCGGGACAATAAAGCCTAAACAATTATTATCATACAAGCTATATATAAGAGTTAAATCTTTATTTTTAATATAGTTTGGAGAGCTGATTATATGATTGAAAACAGACTTATTAATAGAAAACTTCATCAAGCAGACAATACTTTTCTACCTTTACGTCTTCTCCTTGCCAACAATGCGCGACCTGCTTTTGATGCCATTCTTGACCTAAAGCCATGCTTGTTCTTTCTTTTTCTATTACTTATTTTTATTTTTATTTTCATTATTATATACCTTAAATATCAAAGGGGCTCAAATATAGTACACTATTTACTTAGATAAAAAATAATTTATTATAATTATTTAGAAGCCGTAATTGTAGTTTTAATACCACCCCTTGGATGAAAGTCTCCAAAAACGGTTATTTGTTTTGGATTTGCTGCGCTTATAAAATCATCCATTATACGATTAGTAACATGCTCATGAAAGATTCCCTCGTTCCTATATTTTACAATATATAGTTTTAGTGATTTCAGCTCTACAATTTTATCTCTAGGGGTATATTTAATATTAATTATCCCAAAATCAGGTAGGCCGGTTCGCGGGCAAACACAATTAAACTCCGGAATTGAAATGTTAATTTCATAATCACGATCTATGTATTCATTTTTCACCACCTCTAAATCCTCAAAAGACGGCGATTTAATATCAATTTTATTCATAGCAGATATTAAATATAATACAAGGTATTCTGGAAACAAAAAAGGCGCTTATAAAAAGCGCCCTTTAAAGTTTTTTACCAACCCTTTTTGGGGGGTCTAATTTTTCGACGTCTACGATGCCTTCTTTTTCTAAAGGTTTTATCATCACCATCATCAGAGTGATCCTCTGTAACAGACTCAACAGACAAGTGAGAATTGTAACCATACCAATCCAAGGCACCTTGTTTATTATAACTAGTTGCAGCTGTCGATAAAGACACCATCAACAAATAAACGAATAATATATATATAACTTTTTTCATTTTTATATCCCTACAATAATATATAGACTAAATTTCATAAAGTCAAGATAAACAGAAAAAATCACTTTTCCTGCTTTTTCCACTCTAGGGGGGTTATGGTTTCACAAATAATTTCAACCCTTCGTTGTCGAATATTATTTTTATCTACCCAAGACTGTGAATGTATTCGACCCTCCACATAAAGAAGTTGTCCTTTAACAACATATTCTTTAATAAACTCTGCAAGCTTATTCCAGGCAACCAAAGAATGCCATTCAACATGTTCCTTTTTATTCTTTTCAGCGTCCAAGCGAACTTCATTCGTTGCTAGGGATAGAGTAGCAACAGGATGTCCTGTTGTAGTATATTTTAGTTCGGGTTGCTGTCCAACATGTCCAACTAAAATAACTCGGTTAATACTGTTTTTAGAAATCATAACTTAACTTATTTTTTTTATATTGGAATTTCAATAGAAAAATCAACATATTGACCTTTAATTGATACAGATAAGTCGCCACCATGTCCCTCTGCCACCTTTTTAGCAATTGTTAAGCCCAACCCAAACCCAGAGGTGTTATTTTTTACTCTACTTGATCTATAGAAAGGGGTAAATATTTTTTGTATTTCTTCACCGTTTAAATTATGACCCTTATTGGAAACACTGATAACGCAAAAGTCATTATTGCTAAAAACAGAAATTTTAATTTTTTCTTTTGGGTCACCATATTTTAATGCGTTATCAAAGAGGTTTCGCAAAGCAATGATCAACTTAGTTTTGTCACCCTTAATTTTTAAACCTACAACATGATTTTTAACATCAAAACTATCTAAATTAACATTAATAAGATCTATAACAGTATTTAATAAATTTTCAGTAGTAAAAATAGATTTATCAATATTAGAGTAGGGTAGTGACAGCTTATCAGAAAACAAGAGGTTTGAAATCATGCCTTCTAAAAAAACAACCTCATCAATCATTTTCTTTTTATTTTTATGATCTGGAATCATTTCAATTAGAAGCCGCATGCGAGCTAGGGGCGATCGCAACTCATGACTAACATCTAGAAGGAGACGCTGCTTTTGTGCCAACAGGGTTTTAATATCATTAATCATTTGATTAATAGACATAGACAATTCTGCCAACTCATCATTACTTGTTATTGTAATTTTTGAGTGCATATCTCCTTTTCTCAATGCCTCAATTCGTTTATTAATCCATCGGATAGGACGAAAAAAGTGATTTATAAATAAATAAAAAACAACCATAAAAATAAAAGAAAGAATTATAGGAGGCAGATAATTAATATATTCTGGACTAAGCTTTTGATCGGCCACAACAAAAAAATGTAAAGAATCTTTTTTAACATAGGTTACATATTCTATTAAATCTGTTGATCCAATAGAAACATATAATGGTGTTTTAACACCATGAAGAAACTCCATGTCTTCACTGTCTGAATAATTTAAATAACCTTTGGGATTAAATTGTTTGGGATAATACCAATTAATCGTAGAGTCGGGGTTATATATATTAACAATCCAACGAAGGTTATCAATTTCTGCTTTAATTTTTTCGACATCTTCTAAAAAATTCCATTTTTGTACAATATTAGCATAAAAATATAATTCGTGCGCATCTAACAAGGTGTCTGGTTCTGTATAGTAATAATCAACAGTATAAAAAATTACTGTTGTTAAGAGAATTGAAAAAAAAGCAACCAACAATCCGATTTTATAAAACAAATGTTTTGTAAAAAACTTAAACATTACTTTAAGCGTTTAGCTATAAACAAATATCCGACACCATGAACGGTTTTAATAAATCGAGTGCGTTCAGGGGTTTCTCCCAACTTGCTACGTAGACGACTTACTAAAACATCAATAGATCTATCAAATGATTGCCATTGAATTCCGCGCAAATTTTCTACTAAAAACTCGCGATCCAATGTTTCACCTGCATGGTCTGTAATTAACACCAAGGCTTCAAACTCGGTAGTTGATAGGTGTACCAACTTGTTGTCTAGTTCAACCTCTTGAGTAAGCTTATTTATTGAGAGCCCCTCAAACTTTAATACATCCACCATTGATGCGGGCTCTTTAACGCGTCTTAATATAGAGTGAGTACGAGCTAAGAGTTCTTTTGGCTCAAAGGGTTTTGGCATATAATCATCTGCGCCCAAGTCTAATCCAATAATTCGATCAGAAATTTCACCTCGAGCAGTTAACATAATCACCGGAGTGTCATGTTTAGTTCTAATTTTTCTTAATACCTGAAAACCATCGATTTCGGGCAGTGTAATATCTAAAATAATTATATTGGGGTCAAAACGCTCAATGGTTTCCAGGCACTTTATAGGAGTGTGCATACACTCAATTGCAAAATCATGCTGTGAAAAAAACTCATCAAGTAATTCTGTTAATTTAATATCATCATCAATAATTAAAATTTTATTCATAATTCATCCTATGTTTTATTTGATATTTTACTAATTAGCTCATCAATTTTTGTTTTAAAAGCCAAATCTTTATCCATTTTATTTTCAATGTTTTTACATGCATGGACTACAGTAGAGTGATCACGCCTACCTATCTTTTCTCCTATGGTTGCCAACGGAAACGATGTTAGTTCTCTCGATATAAACATAATTATTTGACGCGCCAGAGCAATATCTTTTCTTCTTGATTTTCCCCTAATATGACGCTCAGGGGTTTCCATATGAGATGCTACCAGCCGCATAATTGTATCAATATTAATATTTTCTATAACACTTTCTCCCACCATTTCCTTTAACACTTTTTTTGTTAAATCCATATCTACATCAATTTGTTTTAGAGATGAGATAGCTAACAAGCGCACCATAACCCCCTTCATTTTTCTAATATCATTTTTAATTGTTGAAGCAATAAACTCAGTAATTTTATAATTAATTTGTAGATTGTTTGCCTCTGCATCGTTCATTAATATTGCAACGCGTGTTTCAAAGTCTGGAGGTTGAATATCTACTATAAGGCCTGATTGAAATCTTGAAATTAGGCGATCTCGAATTCCATGTAATTCATTGGGATGACGGTCTACAGTTAAAACAATTTGTTTGCCTTTTTCATATAACGCATTAAAAAGATGAAAAAACTGTTCTTGAGTTTGCTCTTTAGATTCAAAAAACTGTACATCATCAATTAGCAAAATATCTGAGGCCCTATATTTATTTGCAAAGTCTGTTGATTGATTTTTTTGTATTGAGCTTATAAATTCTAACATAAATTTTTCACTTGTTAAATATGTGATTTGAAACTTTGGGAAGCGCTTTAATAGTAAATTACCAATTGCCTGCAATAAATGTGTTTTTCCTAAACCAGTTTCACTATATAACAACAAGGGATTAAAAGGAGTGTTTCCTGGTGTATCAGCAACAGAGCAACATGCTGCTTTTGCAAATTGATTATCTTTTCCCTCTATGAACGTTTCAAAGGTATATCGTTGATTAAAACTATTATGATTATATTTGTTTTGTAATACCTTCGCGTTGTTTTTTTTATCAAATGATGGAATTTCTGTTGTAGTTTTTGATGAAACAGGAATAGTGTAGTTTACCACCAAAGGGTATGATAATGTTGACTTAATAGCATCATCAATTAAATTATGATATTTAGACTCTAGCCAATCATAATGAAATTTATTGGGTACCAACAAGGTTACTTCATCTTTCGTTATATTGGCCACCTTAACATCATAAAACCATGTTTGATAGGCGGTTTCTTGAATTCGATCCTTAATATAGGCTAAGCATTTATCCCAAAACTCTTCTATGTTAATTTTTTCATCCATAACTTATCAACAAGTTATTAACAATA
>CAZKFO010000004.1:0-33687 GCA_964552145.1 uncultured bacterium
AACTCTTCTATGTTAATTTTTTCATCCATAACTTATCAACAAGTTATTAACAATAAACAATGAAAAACAACGCAAACATAAGATACTGCAATAAGCGCAAAAAACAATCTCTATTTGTTTTTGGGCACCGTGGCGCTCCAGAAATTTATCCAGAAAACTCTTTATTAGCCATCAACGAAGCCATTAAAAGGGGGGTGGATGGTGTAGAGTTTGACATACAACTAACAAAAGACAAGCAGATTATTCTTTTTCACGATGATTATATTTTATGTAGAGGGGAAAAACATTTTATTAATAAAACTTCCTATAGGACCATTAAGCAAATATGTATTACAAACAAAGTTCCGGCACCAGACCCCTTTCATAAAGCTATTTTAATTATAAACCAGAATCCCACCACGCTTTTTAACATTGAAATTAAATCGACTCAATGGAATAATGCACATATATTAAAATACATATTAAGTAATATTTCAGATACAGCTCTTAAAAAGCAATGCATTTTATCGAGTTTTAATATTGTATTGTTATATCAATTAAAAATTCAATTCAATTATAAATATTCTTTAGCATATATCTTAGCAAGTAAGGTTTTAAAACATTGGTGGGGCTTACTATACAGCAAAACGTGTATACATTTTTTAAAGCCACATTTTTTTCATATGAACATTGATTATATTAATACTCATATTATACATTGGATACATCGCAAGAACATATACATCAACACCTATACAGTTAATAATATGCAAACACTTAAGAAATGTTTTAAATTAAATGTTGATGGTGTCTTTACAGACAACCATCATTTATATAAATTATAATTTATAATCCTTAAGTTTCTCAAGTGATTTAATAACATTATTACTAATACGATTTAATCGTTCATCCGTTTGGTGCCCACCACTCATTAAAATACAGTCAACTTTAAGTATTTTAGCAATTTTATAATCATAATCTGTATCACCAATCATCAATACGTCTTTTTTATTACAGTTAATTTTTTTTAATAAATCCAACCCATTTTCAGGCTTGCCGTTTGCACCATAATTATCAACACCTTTTATCTTATAAAAATACTCTTTTATTTGATAGTGCGTAAGCAACCTTTCAAGTATCTTTTGATTAGATGCAGACAATATTGATAGTGTGACACCCTTTGTCAAGAGCATATCCAATGTTGTTATAGTGTTTGGAAACAATTTTGGAAGATACATGCGCGCCTTATATTCTTTGACAAAATCTTTTTCAAGCTGTAAAAATGATTGTTGATTACAGTTAATGCCAAGTTTTTTATAAAACCGTTTAATTGGAAAACAAAATTTTTTTCTATATTGTTCTATGGTAATCGATTCTATGTTGCGTGGCTTGAGAAGTGCATTTAATATATCAACAAAAATCCAAGTATCATCTATTAGGGTTCCATTCCAATCAAATATTATGTGCTTCTTATTACTTATCATTTAATGATTTAAGCAGTTCAAAAGTATATATACCAGCATCATGTCCATCAGCCCAAATAATTCTTATAGCGTAATGTCCGACCTCTATATAATTATCAATTATATGTTTTTGATTATTAGAAGATTGTTTTTTACCAAGATAGATGTTTCCAAAGACATCTGCCTCACCGTTACAACCAGAGCATGGACACCGTTCACGCAGCACTTTATTAGAAACAAATGATTCATCACCATCACTCCATTTGATAGCTGTGTTTTCACCTAAAAATACAATTGATGTTGGTATAAAGTTCAATGAATGATTTTTTTAATTGCTCTTATTAAGCCTTTTGCATTATTAATTTTTAATTCCATATCCAATATAATAATTTTTTTATTTTCATGGTTTAGGCTTTGGAGTTTATAATAATCTTTTGATGTCGTTATAATGGTATTAATTTGTAATTCATGCATTATATTATAAATTCGCCGTACATCGCGCTGAGTATATTGATAATGATCTCTATAAATTAGTTGTTTTTTAATCTTTAGATTTTGTTGTTTGAGGGCATTTAAAAAAGAGTGGGGGTGTCCAATTCCACAAATTGCAACTAATTCACCCAAGTCGTTAATAGTAGATATAATTTTATTGTTTTCATCCTTAATAGCATATTGTTTTTGTGCGCATATTGTAGGAATATTTAGATTATTAATTTTATTAATAACACCCTCATCAGATTCTAGTAAATCATTATTATTAATAACAATAAAATCAGCCCGTTTCAGCTGCTTATATGATTCACGAGATTTTCCTCTAGGGATTATTTGTAGGTCTTTTTTAGAGGTATCAGAGTTCATCATTACAATATCTAAATCACGCTGGACATATATTGATTGAAACCCATCATCTAATATTATAATGTCAACATTTAATTTTTCAATTGCTGCTTTAATAGATTGAATCTTATTATTATGAATCACCATCTTGATGTTTGGATGTCTGTTTAGCAACAAAAGAGGCTCGTCGCCAATTTGTTTACTGTTATATGGTTGGTTTGTAGTATTATTTCCATCCAGGA
Organism: uncultured bacterium; assembly: GCA_964552145.1. GTDB lineage: Bacteria > Fidelibacterota > Marinisomatia > SCGC-AAA003-L08 > D37C17 > TMED161. The sequence goes on from CAZKFO010000004.1 coordinate 2,522, forward strand.
CAAACATTTCTTTATTTTTTCTTTTATATCCTCTCGTAATAATACAGGTTTCAATATTGTTTTTTTTACATTGATTAATTAACCAACTCACCATAGGGGTTTTTCCAGTTCCCCCCATAACAATATTTCCAATCGATACAATAGGAACATCAAATTTGTGTGTTTTTAGTATTTGATATCGATATAGCGTAGCTCTACAGTGCATTAACAAACAATAGATATAGCTTATAAATCTAATCATTGTATTTGTTTATCAAGATGATTCAAATTTTGATTTAAAAACTCTGTTAATAAATTTGCCGAAGAAGGACTATTATCTTCAATTATCATTGGATCTGAAAAATCCACATAAATTGTACCAAATGGTTTTGGGATATGTAATTTATCCCATGATGAAACAGTCCAAAACCTTGTTGATGTACATGATATACTAATAATTTTAGACTTTGATTTAATTGCAATTTTATATGATCCCAGTTTTGCAATACGTGGAGGTCCTTTTGGCCCATCATTTGTAATTGCAACAATTGATTCTGGCTTTTGTAACGTTTTTAACATTTTTTTTATAACATTATCCCACCCCCTGGTGCTTGAACCCTTAATTAAACTAAATGTAGATCGCTTTAAAAAGTGTGCCATGATTTGTGAATCTGGATGAGTACTAGATACAGCCCACACATTTTTTATTTTATATATTTTTAAAAAATATACGGCATATAAAAATCTTTCATGCCAGGAACATAACATTATAGAAGAGTCGGATTGAATAGCATCTTTAAACTTATCATATCCAACAACAACCCACCTATTTGTTCTAAAAAGAAAGAATAAAACAGGGTGTAAAATGAGAGATAGTAAAAATATTTTAATTTTTTTCATTCTTTGTAATTATATAATTTGCTGCAGAATTAATAGCATTGTGTTTTTGTAAAAACAAATCCTGCACTTCTTTTAAAGTGTTTTTTATTTTTAGATTATCTTCATACAATATCTGAGTTAGATGTTTTATAATATTTTTTGATGTTACATTATATTGAATTAATTCAGGTATCACCATACTGTTATGCATAATATTAGTTATTGATATATACTTTGTTTTTAATAATATTTTTGAAATAATCCACGATATATATGATAATCGATAGGATACAATTGTAGGTATATTCATAAAGGTTGCCTCTAAAGATATGGTCCCCGATGTTACCAAGGCAACATCACAACAGCCCAACATCAACAATTGATTCTTATCAAAAACAGTAATTTTTCTTATATCATATTGTTGCTCAATTTTTGACTTATCAAAACCAGGGGCAAGACCTAGCGCACATTCTGTATTAGGATTTTTTTGTTGAAATTGATGTACAGCATCTAAATATATTGGTAAATGTTGCTTCACTTCTTCAGATCGGCTACCAGGGAAAACTCCAATGAGTTTTTTATTTTCATCAAACCCCAAATCTTTTTTCGAGCTACTATAAAGTTTGCATTTTAAATCATCTAAAAAAGGATGACCAACATAGTGTGAAGAAATATTTTTCTTTTTATAATATTTTTCTTCAAATGGAAAAATTACAAGCATTGTATTGATATATTTTTTTATATGATTTATTCTTCGTTCGTTCCATGCCCACACTTGAGGGCTAATAAAATATGTAACATGTAATTTGTTTTGAGAATTTTTTTTAATTTTTTTTGCTAAATTCAAATTAAACCCAGGAAAATCAATAAGAATAATATTATCAGGATTTAATTCATTAATAAACAATGCAAGGCGATTAAGCAATTTGGACAAAGCAGGTAATTTTTTGATTACCTCTGAAAATCCTACGACAGAGACATTGTTGACATCTTCAAGAGAATTTAAACCAGAAGCAATCATTTTTGGACCACCAATACCCCAAAACTCTATTGGTTCAGGTTGTTGTTTTTTGATTGCTTGAATTAATTTTTGACCATAGTTGTCACCAGATGTCTCTCCTGCAATTATAATATATCGTTTCATTTAAGATTATTTCTTATTATGATTGGTAATATAGTTTTGTATATCAACAGCCAACCGCAAGGCATTTAATCCAGATGACCCATCTACAATAGGATTTGTTTCTTGAGAAATACAATTTATAAAATGTGCTAATTCTTTATTCAAAGCATTGTGTGATTGAATATCTAGCTTATTATATGTTATGTATTTATTATCATGAGTCATTATGGTTGTTAGCTGTTTATTGTATGGTTTTTTTTCATGAAGAGCATATCGTTCAATGCTTGGATTTAAAAAATCTATAGTAGTATATGCATTATTTTCAAAAAACCTAAATTTCCTTATTTTTTTATTTGCAATTCTACTTGCTGTTAAATTTGCAACACACCCATTAATAAATTCAATTCTTGCGTTAACACTATCCAAGTTTTTTGACAATACAGCAAGACCAGATGCTTTAATATTATCTACGGATGAATCAACTAGGGCTAGGACAATATCTATATCATGTATCATTAAGTCCAAAACTACATCCACATCTATACCTCGCGTATTAAATGGAGCAATTCTATGAGATTCAATAAATTGTGGATTAGTGTTTTTGGTTTCTAGCATAGAAAAGGCTGAATTAAAGCGCTCAATATGTCCTACTTGTATAATTTTATGATGCTCAGTGGCTAGTTGTAATAATTGTTCTGCCTCATTAATATTATGTGTAATTGGTTTTTCAATTAAGACATGACATCCAGCTTTGATAGCATCTTTAGCTATATTAAAATGTGTTATAGTAGGAGTTACCACAGAAACTGCATCACATTCATTGAGTAGGTCACCCATTGTGGGAAATATGTTTACATCATATTTAGTTTTAACGTTTGAAAGGGCCTTATTGTCAACATCAAAACAACCCACCAACTTTGCGTTGGATATTTGTTGATATTGTTCAATATGAAAGGAGCCAAGATACCCTACGCCAATTACTCCCACATTAATAATATGATTACTATTAAACATATTTTAAATTTAATATATTTGTTCTTGTTTTTTAGAATATTAATTTTGAAATTATTCCTTCCTCAAAATATAAATTGAAAATGAATATGTTAAACAGTAATTATATTAGTAATACAATTTTAGCTCTTGGCTTTTTATGCTATATGCTTTATATCTATACGACGCAGTTTATTCCTGCTACTATTGTTATGAGCATTGTTTTGTTGGTTTGGATTGCCTTTAATTGTTATTTTGATTTGTTTGATCCAAAACTTTTATCGAAAGTCTTATCTATATCTGGGATTGTCTTATCTATATCTATATTTTTTATCTTTGGGATTGAAGAGATTCCTTTTCCTGTTGGCGCAATAGTGTTCCATGGATATGGAATTTCTATAGCCCTACTCGTTTTATTGTTTTCTTTACTTCCAATACTATTTTTTCCTCATAAAAACATCTTGCCCCCACAAAGTCAATCAAAATCTTTACCCCGCAAAGAATCGGCAGAAGATAATTATGATATTGATGATCATTGGGAAGTGGCAACAGAAGATGATTTAGAGTCTGGTGATTACGAAGTTGCAGCATAGTTTCATCTTTTAATACTAGAAGAACGATACCCCATAATGACATTATAAGCAATTTTGTATTTAACGAATAGGTTTATAGTCGTTCGCTTTAAAATCCAATCAACGAAGAATATTATCAAATTATTAAATATTAAATATCCATACCATGAAGTTAGCCAATTTCCCGCTAGATGTCTTCTATGTTCAGGATACATATTAATAAGCTTATGTAAATTGATTTTTCCATAGTTCCTTTGATTTGAACAATATTGTTCAAGTTGTTTTTGACCATAATGATATGATATTAGCTCTGAATAATAATATAAACCACTTGGATAGCGTTTATATAATCGAATAGCTAATTCCGTATCTTCTCCACCGTATTGGGTAAATTCTTCATTAAATCCAACCAGCTCTATCAGTGCCGTCTTTCTAATAGCTGTATTACTAAACAAAAAATATTTCCAATGTATTCTGTCTCCATTATTATATTTTTGTTGAGGACCTCTTGATTTACTATATAAATAATGGTCTAATTGATTGAAAGCCATTTGAGGTGGAAAAGTATATTGTCCCATTATACCAACAATAGATTTATTGTCAAATTTTTTTTTAATTTTAGACAACCAGTAGCCATCAAGTTCCATGTCACTATCAATAAATATAAGAATATCGCCACTTGCAGTATTAATTCCAGTATTTCTTGCATTAGCTAATCCAAGATTTTGTTTGTGTTCTTTAATTATACAGTTTTCATGTTTTCTATATTGATTAATAATTTGTTTTGTTTGATCATTAGATCCATCATCAATAATAATAATCTCATCATTGTTATACTCTAATTGATTTAAAATACTTTTTATGCATCTTTCAACTGTATTAGAAGCATTAAAGCAAGGAACAATAAATGAAAATTGATTGAAGCTCATAGTATGGTTTTATATAGATTATACAATTGTTGACCAACACTACTTGTATCATGGTTTTTCATACCCCAATAATAGGCAGATTTTTTTAGTCTATATATTTTTTGTTTATCTTGTATAAGATTACTCATCACATCATATAAATTATTTCGATTAATATTAACAAAAGGATGTTGTCCAATAATATGTTTAACGGAGTTATTAATTTCAGAGGCGACGCAAAGGCCCATTGACATTGCCTCTACACTATTCATTCCATATCCCCACCCCCCCCTATTATCTATTTGATCAATATTAATATCACACATCTTTTTTATTTTCATTGCATCTTCATGTGATTTGTTCTCTATTAATATAAATTCGATATTCTTATTTTGCTTAACAAGACGCTCACACTCTCTAATAATAATTTCAGATCCTTTATAATATCTATTAGTAGTAGCATGACATAATCGAATTTTTGAATCTATTGTATAGTCTGGTTCATTTTGAGGAAAAATAAATGGAAGCGGCAAATAATTAAGTTTTTTATATTCATCCATGAGATCTATTTCACTGGTTATATTTAAATTTGATAATTTATCCATCTGTTTAAATACTCCACGAATTCTAAAATCCTGCCCATGATAATGTGCTATAATTGGTTTTCCCATTTCTTTTAATCGGCGTACAAAAGAAAAGTTTCTATATAGATCCGCACCCCATTCAAAATGATAGATATCATAATCCAACAAATTATAATCTTTAATAGCTCGTTCAATTTTTGATTTCCACAACATATCACGAGTATTAAAATATATTTTTTCTATCCAATTAGTATTATTATAAATGGATTGGTTCTTTCGTATTTCTTGATCACCCATAGGGCCACGCACTATCTTATAATATATATTTCGAGCCTTAATATATGAATCACTTGTATTAATCAAGGGTAAATTTAAGCAGATACCACCATCAAATTTTTGTTTAGAAGAATACATTGTAATAAAGGTTGCCACATTACCATAACTGTTATGTATTTGTTTCCACATATCAAGCAAACCAACGGTGTTTTCTGGTGATATATATAAAATTTTCATTTAATTATATCCCGTATAATATGTATTTGCTCTTGTTGAGTTTTATAGAATAAATAATTATATTTTTTCTTTATTATATCTTTAGCATCAAATGGCCACCGTCTAATTAAATTACATATTTTCTCTACATCATTAAAGTACCATACATTATTAGATGGTTTTATAATTTGTGAGAAATAGTCTTTAGATATATTCTGTTCATTAATTAGTATATTAGGGATACCCGCGTATAATGTTTCTAATATCATTGTTGAATAAATTGAAACATGTAAATCGCAACTTTGCATTAAGTCATATACATCTCCTTCATTGATTATAAAAACATTGTTTGCATGAAATTGATAATATGATTTTTTTTGATTTCTCATTGCTATTAAAAAACATTGTTTTGGATTTTTTAATCCTATTTCATCAATAGTACGAAACAAGCTTTTTTCCATACTGTTTTGATGAGATATTAAAATCTTTTTTTCAAAGCCATTCATTTTTTTTAGTTCTACTGCTTCAGAGGTTTTATTGATTTTATATTCTAAATAATAATTACCAAATGGAATGATTTGACTTGATGATAAATAATTTTCATTAATATGATCTTGGATATATTGATTATGGGCTAATAAATAATCAGGTAAGAACATTTTGTTTCCCCGATATGATGGATTATAATAGTATTGATTGGAATGTATTACACCATGTTGAAGCTCTAAAACCTTAATATTATTTTGTTTAGCTGCATAGATTATTGCTTGATGAAACAAACTATAGTAGCAATTAACAAAAACAGCTTTTACAGAATTATTTTTAAAAAATTTATTAGCTTGTTTAGTGATAGAAAAAAATTTATTAATCCAAGATTTAAAAGGAAGAGCTAATACGTTTCTTTGTAATTCATCTAATATAGAGATATTATTAATTTTATTATTTCTAGTGATAATAGAAGAAAATCGATTAGAGCTAATAACATTCTGCGTATAATTACCTACCATTTTATGGTGTATTGGATTAATTACTGTTAAGATATTTGGAAAAAACGTGTTTATAATATTATACCCTAACTTATCAATCATATGATTATTGATATTTCGCTGTTCATGAATATCTGTAAAAAACACTATACTATTGTGATGTATACTTCCATTTTTCCATATACGATTATACAGCACATCCCAATATTTTTTTGATTGATAGGAGCTTTCTAATTTGTAATATTGCTTTTCTAATTCAAAAAAAAGATTATATCTTAAAAAATCCCATACATGAATATTATGACATGTAATTGATTGCAAATCATACTTGCTTTCGATAATCTTGATGGCATCTTGCGGATTATTCTCTAATAGATTCATTAGTTCTTGATTGTAGTTTTCCCATATTGTTATTTATAAAACTACCCATAATACACATCATGCTAGTTACTATCAATAATCTTATAGGTGTAGTTGGATTTTTTGCTACAACCCAACAGCTTACCACTATAATGATAAGAGCTAGAAACACCCTGTATCCACTATAATGGATAGGATATATTTTCTTATTATATATAAATATAAATATTGCCATTACAACAAATGATAAACAGGTAGCAATTGCAGCACCCTGAATACCAAATTGGGGGATTAATAAAAAGTTTAATATAATATTGATTGCTGCTCCCGAACCACGAATAGTGGCAATCATAGGTGTATTATTGGTTAAATAGGGACCAGGAAGCTGCAAAAGATAGGCCCCATGAAACAGGTAGCCAATGCAAATCCAAGGTATAATTTTTAGAGAGTTTTGAAACTCTGGACCAATTAGTTGAAACGTAAAAATTTCAATTTTAGAAATTGGTTCTGCTAATATTATAATACTACTTGCTATAACACTGAAAACTAAAAACATATTATTAGATATTGATATAATAAGATTTTTATTTTTTTTATTTTTTTTATCTAAAAAAAATGGCTGCCACGCCATATTAAATCCCATTACTATTAGCAACATTAACATCCCCAATTTATACCCTGCATTATATATTCCAAGTTGCTCAAAACCCAAGATATATTTAATAATATATCGATCTGATAGTTCAATAATCATAGAAAAAATTCCTGCAAAAATAAATGGCACCCCAAAAGATGCTAACTGTTGAAATATTTTAAAATTTAATTGTGATAAGGATAATTTATTCCATATGATATAAAACGTCATTATAAATAGCAATATAGAAGAAAGTAAATTACTTAGTATCACACCCACCAAACCCCATGCATTATAAATAACAAAGCAGTATATAAATACTAAATTAGACATCACATTAATTAAATTAAAAACTATGAAATGGATTGGGTGATTATCAGCACGTAGCATAATCATTGGAATTGACCACATCACATCACAAAATAAAATTCCCAGCATCATTATAAATACAATTGATGGCGCGTCACCTATAATATAGATTCCCAGTATTTGATATGTTAAAATTCCAACAATGAAACATATTATATTCATTATTAATATAGGTACATATGTATTAGTTGTAAATTTTATTTTATCTTCGTTATTGGCAGGCTTGTAATATCTTAATAGTGCTGTGTCTAGTCCCATATGAAGCACTACAGTAAAAAAACCAATGAAGGCATAAATTAATGCAATAATGCCATAATCATGTGGACTCAATAGATTCGTAAACAATGGTAATAATAGAAATGATATTAACCGCGCTAAAACATGTCCTAGTCCATATAGAATAGATTCTTTTTTTAAAATATTATCCATTAATTTATTTTTTTATTAAATAATAGACGCATTGAGCCGAAGCCACCAAATTCTTCTTTAAATTTTATTAAACTTATTTTTGGCGATAGAGGATGTTCAACACCTGTTTCATGGGATACGCCAAAATCAAAATATTCTATTTTATTATTATATGCCCATTTTATTGATTCTAGTATTTGTATTGTTGATATTTGCATATCACTAAATTGATAATCAATCATATTATAAAAAATAATTCCCACATTAGGTTTAGCGATGAATATCATATTACCACCAATTACCTTGCTATCCCTTTTAACAACCAATAGTTTAATTGTATTGGGCATTAATATATCAATTTGATTTAGTTCCTCTAATGTGTGAGTTGGTGTTGCATTATATTTTATTTTATTTTGTTTTAAAATTGGATAGAATTCATCAAAATTTTCTACCCACGCTAACTCAAGATTATTTTTCTTTATTATGTTATCATAATATTTTTTAGATCGTGATTTGTTCCGTATAATATTATTGATTTGTTTATTTATATTCTTTTGAATTGGTATAATACTAGAGAAATATTGTTCTTTCTCATGATATTTTTTCCATTTTAATGCATATAACAATGACTCATCTTCATTATTGTATATTGTTGGTGTGGGAACCATCGAAATATTATTACAGTTATTTTTTTTAGCATATTCTTCTATTAGGTCTAGCATCATCAATAAATCTGAAAATGATATTTTTGAATAAATAATCCCACCAAAACTTGCTCCAGGATGAGATAATAATATATTATTGATAATACTTGCAGGAAATACGGCAACTAATGTCTTTTTTTTATAAAACATCAAAGAATGATTAGAAAAGCTTCTATTTATATGATACTGAAGAAATCGTTGTTTATGAAACATAGTACCATTAACAGACTGATCAATAAAATCATCCCATATTTTTAAATCATCATTATATAGTTTATATGTAATCATTATAATTGATTGGTAATAATATTTAAATCAAATTTACATTTATTTTATAATAATTAATCTTATATTTTCAGATATATAACAATCAAAATAAAGACACTATATGGCAATCATTCAAAATATTAGAGCACGACAGATTTTAGATTCACGAGGAAACCCTACAATTGAAGTCGATTTATTTTTAGATAATAATGCATTTGGACGTGGCGCAGTACCCAGTGGAGCATCAACAGGAACTTTTGAAGCTTTAGAATTACGAGATCAAGGTAAATCTTATTTTGGTAAAAGTGTTTATAAGGCTATCGATAATATCAATAATACTATTTCTAATAATATTTGTGGGATGGATTTTGAAACTTTAAAATCTTTAGATGATTTTCTTATTGCATTAGATGGGACTGATAATAAATCAAATTTCGGCGCTAATGCTATTTTAGGAGTCTCCATTGCTTTTGCCTATGCGCTAGCGGATTATAAGAATATAACTCTTTATCAGCTATTATTAAAAAGAAACCCAGTGCTTCCTGTTCCTATGATGAATATAATTAATGGTGGCAGCCATGCAGACAATAATATTGATATTCAAGAATTTATGATTTTTCCATTAGGAGCAGAGTCATTTTCACATTCTATACAAATGGGAGTGGAGGTTTTTCATCATTTAAAAAACACATTAAAAATAAAAAATTTTCAAACAGCAGTTGGTGATGAAGGTGGATTTGCACCTAATCTTCATTCAAATCAACATGCCATTGAAATTATACTCGAATCTATTAATAGAGCTGGGTATAGTGTAGGTAAAGATATTTATATTGCTCTTGATGTTGCTGCGAGTGAATTATATAATTCACAAGATGGTTTATATAATTTACAATCTGAGAATAAATTGTTTACATCCGATGAGATGATTAATTATTACAATGAATTATGTAATCAGTTTCCTATTATTTCTATTGAAGATGGCCTTGATGAGGAAGATTGGATTGGTTGGAAAAATTTATATGATGTGCTTGGTAAAAAGATACAACTAGTTGGTGATGATTTAACGGTAACAAATCCCGTTCGATTTCAAAAAGCTATTAATAATAAAACAATCAATTCAATATTAGTAAAATTAAATCAAATTGGAACAATTACAGAAGCTATTGATACTATTAATATGGCACATAAAGCTAATATGGGTGCTATTATTTCACACCGATCTGGAGAAACAGAAGATACAACCATTGCTGATTTTGCAGTTGCAATGGGTGTGGGACAAATTAAAACAGGGTCTGTATCGCGCTCTGATCGAACCTCTAAGTATAATCAGCTTATAAGAATAGAAGAAGAACTTCAATCATCTAGTCAAAATATTTTATTTGGGAACATAAACTATCTAGGCCACAATATATTATGAAAAAGAGAAAAAACAATTTCAAGCCTCTTATAGTGACTATATTTCTTTGTTCAATATGGATTTTATTTAATGAGTCTGGATTGATTAAATGGATACAGCTCCGGTATCAAGAGAAAATATTAACACAGGAATTACATAATATTCAACTAGACAAAGAAAACCTATTACAACATATTGATATTTTGGAAAATGATATTAATTATATCGAATTTCTTGCTTATTCAAAATATAAAATGGTTAAGCCTGGGGAAAAAATATTTCGTGTTAAAAATACTAAAAAAATCAAATAAAAAAGGTTAGCACGCTGATCAATTTATTTTTCATTATTACCATTTCTTTTTCATTTTTGTTTACAAAATCATCTGAAATTCCATTAACTAGCTTTAATAATATTCCCTATTTACGTTTATCTAGCTTGTCTGGCGAACTCAACTTGCAGAGTAATAATTATAATGATAATAAAAAAGTTATCATTCACTATAAACAGAATAAGATTATTTTATCACATAATTCATCCTTTATTATGATTAATGATGAGATACATCATTTATTTCATTATATAATATTTAAAAATAATGATTTTTATATTCCAGCCAAATCATTTATTCAAACTCTAAATACGACTAATATTATTACTAATATTTCCATTGACTCTTCTGAAAAATCTCTTATAATAAGTTCACCAGATTATAATATTACAGATTATCAAATCATTACCAAGGGGAATGGATATTCGATTGAAATCAACACTGAAAAGACATTTAATGAGAAACTTTTATCTATTGCAAAATCTTCTAATAATTGGATAAGCATTAGCATCCCTGGCGGGGAGTTAGACTCCACTACTTTTCATAAATCTCATATGATACATCCTGTGATTGATATTAAAACAGTACCCATGAATAACGTTTTACAATTATCTTTTTTATTATCAATTATTCCTGATGATTTTGATATTTCTACTATTAATAAAAAAATTATTATAAGATTAGATGTTGCACAAAAATCCAATGCAGAAAAAATTAAAAATGATAAGAAGAAATATATATTTGATAGAGTAATTTTAGATCCTGGGCATGGAGGAAAAGATCCAGGTGCATGTGCCAATGGAGTTAAAGAAAAAGATATTACTTTATCAATTACGCGCAAAATAGGAAAAAAATTAGAAAAAACATTAGGAGTAAAAGTAATATATACACGCACAGAGGATGTTTTTTTATCATTAAAAAAGAGAACAGAAATTGCTAATAAAAATAATGGTGATATCTTTTTAAGTATTCATGCAAATGCTATTGATAATAGCCCTTCGACCAAAGGTTTCGAGACATATCTTCTTAGACCAGGAAAAACTCAAGATGCAATTGATATTGCACTACGAGAAAATAGTGTAATTAAAGAATTTGAAGATAATCAGGACTCTTATTCTAGTGGATCTGAATTTATATTAGCTACTATTGAGCAAAATGCATATGTGAAAGAAAGTGAATTTTTAGCAAGAGAAATACAGTATCAACTATCCAATTCATTGAAAAATAAAAAACTTAATAGAGGTATAAAACAGGCTGGCTTTCAAGTTTTAGTAGGAGCATCTATGCCTAATGTATTAATCGAGGTAGGATTTGTTACTAATAGTAATGAGGCACAAAATCTATCATCCAAAAAATATCAAGATAAAATTGCCCAAGGCATTGTTAATGCAATTGTAACATATAAAAATCGATATGAGCAACATATCATCAAATAAAACTTCATCTATTATTGGTGTTTTTGATAGTGGTCTTGGAGGGTTAACTATATTAAATCAATTAAAATCTGATTACCCTAATAATCAATTTATTTATTTCGGTGATACAGCTCATCTTCCATATGGAACAAAAAGCAAGGAATCTATCATACAATTTTGTGATAATATTGTTCAATTTTTAATTTCTAAGGGTGCCACTATTATTGTTGTAGCGTGTCATACTGCCAGCGCAGTAGCATTAAATTATCTAAAGAAAACATATGATATTCCGATTATTGGTGTTGTAGAATCATCAATTAATGGAGCTATTCATCAGACTATATCGAATCATATTGCAGTACTGGGGACACATACGACTATTACTTCACATTCATATAAAAATAAAATAGTTAGCATTGCAGATAATATTATAGTTGATGAAATAGAATGCCCCTTATTTGTTCCAATTGTTGAAGAAGGTTTAGAGAATACTAAAATTGCTTTATTAACAGCAGAATTATATTTAGATAATATTAATAACTGTAATATTGATACAGTTATTTTAGGATGTACTCATTACCCTATTTTAATGAATACGATTAATAAAATCATTAATCCCAATATTCATATTATTAATACAGGCCTATCTGTTAGTAGAGATATTCAAAATTTAGTATGTTCACTTAATCCTGCTAATGATGATAGATATTACGTAACAGATGTTCCATATCGTTTCAATACCTTAGCATCAAAATTTTTAAAATATCCAATTAATAAAATTGAACATGTCCAATTATAATCAAGGAATTAAGTTTTTACTATCTCTTGAAACTCAAGGAATTAAGATGGGGCTAGAGAGAACAAAAAAATTATTAACTGTTTGTAATAATCCAGAAAAAAATTTAAAAAGTGTACAAATTATTGGTACGAATGGCAAGGGATCTACAGCAGCATCTTTATCTAGTATATTAGAGCAAAAAAAACTTAGAATTGGACTTTACACCTCACCCCACTTAGTAACATTAAATGAGCGGATCCAAATTAATCGGGAAAAAATATCTAATCAATATATTGATAATTTTATTTCTCAGCATCATCAAGATATAATTGATTTATCTTGTACTTTTTTTGAGGTTATGACTGTTATTGCCTTACAGTATTTTAAGGATAATAATACAGATATTGCATTACTTGAAACTGGTTTAGGCGGACAATTTGATAGTGTGACAGCTTGCAACCCAAGCTTACAGATTTTTACCAGTATTTCAAAAGATCATATGCACATATTAGGCAATTCATTAGATAAAATTGCAACAGAAAAAGCATTGGCGATACAGCCTGGTATACCATGCATCTCAGTAGATCAAAAGCCATCTGTAAAAAAAATTTTAAACCATTTTGCAACTTTAAATAATACACATATCACTTATAATAATAGTCATGATAATTTAAATGATATTCCCCTACTTGGGAATCATCAAAAACATAATATTAATCTAGCAGTGTCTGCTGCAAAACATTTAATAGATATTAATCAACATAATATTTTAGAGGGTATTAAGCATATTTATTGGCCAGGACGCAATCAGATTATTCATAAAAATCCAACTGTTATTTTTGATGTTTCGCACAATGAAGAGAGTTTAATTGAATTTTTAAATACCATCGAATCATTAGAGATTAAAGGTCAGAAGGTTTTATTAATATCTATACAGAAAAGCAAAAAAATCAGTAAAATAATTAATAATATCACAACATATTTTGATTATATCATTTGTACGCAGCTCAATAATCGAATGTATAATAAAGAGGAATTATTATATATGTTTAATGATGGGAATAGTATTGTTGAGAGTTCAGATGAAACATTTCAAATAATAATGAAACTTTTGAAAACCTTAGAAGAAGAAGATGTGCTAGCTATTATTGGATCACATTATTGGGGTCCCTATATACAGAAATCATTTAAAAATTCATTTGCTTCCTAATTTAGATAGGTTTAAACTTGGGGCAGTGGAAGAAAATTTATTTCTCTCCCATTCCATAAGTATCTTTTTCACAATAATCCATAAAACATATACAAAAGGACATGAAAATGGAAACAGCGAAATTAAAATCGTTAACAGTTAAGGAATTATCTAACTTAGCTAATAAATTAAAAATTCAAGATCATAGTGGTCTTAAAAAGCAAGATTTAATTAAACTTATTCTTGAGGCTGAAGCCAAGAAAAAAGAAGCAATATATGCAACAGGATGTCTTGAAATTTTACCAGATGGATATGGATTTCTTAGATCATCTGAATGTAGTTACTTACCAGGACCCGATGATATATATGTATCACACTCCCAAATTAAACGATTTAAATTACGCACAGGAAATATTGTAGCAGGTCAGATTCGTCCCCCAAAAGATAATGAAAGGTTTTTTGCTTTATTAAGAGTAGATACAGTAAATAGTAAACCACCCGAAGACCATCGTCGCGTAATCTATTTTGATAATTTAACACCCCTTTATCCAGAGGAACAGTTGAAACTCGAAATAGATTCAAAAGCTATTTCTACACGTGTTATTGATATTTTGTCTCCCATTGGTAAGGGGCAGAGGGGATTAATAGTTGCACAACCTAAAACAGGTAAAACAGTTTTATTGCAAAAAATTGCTAATTCAATTAGTAAAAACAATCCTGAAATTAATTTAATGATATTATTAATTGATGAGCGCCCAGAAGAAGTAACCGATATGGCACGTAATGTTTCTGCTGAAGTTGTTGCATCAACATTTGATGAATCTGCAGATAGACACGTTCAAGTTTCTGAAATGGTATTACAAAAAGCAAAGCGAGCTGTTGAAGGTGGTGAGGATGTAGTAATCTTACTTGACTCTATAACAAGACTAGCTCGTGCTTATAATACAGTGAGTCCACATAGTGGAAAAATTCTTTCAGGTGGGGTTGATTCTAATGCACTCCATAAACCTAAACGATTTTTAGGTGCTGCACGTAATGTAGAAGATGGTGGAAGCTTAACTATTATATCAACAGCACTTATTGATACCGGCAGCAGAATGGATGAGGTGATTTTTGAGGAATTTAAGGGTACAGGAAATATGGAGTTAGTACTAGATAGAACGCTAAGCAATAAACGAATTTATCCTTCTATTGATCTTAATAAATCAGGTACTAGAAGAGAAGATAAATTAATAGGTAAAAAAGATTTATCTCGAATTTGGATTTTGCGAAAACTCCTCTCAGGAATGAGTAACATAGAATCAATGGAATTTATTCTAGAAAAATTATTAAGAACTAAAAATAATCGTGAATTTTTAGATTCAATGAGCGAGTAATGCGCTTCGCTAAACGGATATCACGGATACAACCATCAGCAACTTTAGCAATGACGGCTAAAGCTGCAGAGTTACGTGAGAAAGGTTTAGAAGTTTTAAATTTAAGTGTTGGTGAGCCAGACTTTAATACTCCAAATCATATTATTGAATCAGCAATTGATGCAATGAACCATGGACACACACGCTATACTCCAGGTGGCGGTACACTTAATTTAAAACAGGCTATTCAGAAAAAATTAATTAGAGATAATGATCTTGATTATAATCTTAATGAAATCATTGTATCGTGTGGTGGAAAGCATTCATTGTATAATGCTTGTCAGGTTTTATTTGAAGCAGGCGATGAGGTAATTATATTTTCCCCATATTGGGTGTCATTCCCTGATTTTGTATCAGTGACAGGTGCTACACCTGTATTTGTCAATTCAGACCCTGCAAATCAATATGAACCAATTTTTGATGAATTAGAGAAAAAAATAAATAGTAAGACAAAAGGTATAATTATTAATTCTCCCTCTAATCCTACTGGTGGCGTATGGAGCGATGAGGCTATATCAAAGACGGTTGATATTGCAAAACAATATAATGCTTGGGTTTTTTCAGATGAATGCTATGAGCAATTAACTTATGATCAGTCATTTACTAGCATATATAAATTATGTCAAGATTATAATCGTATTTTAACATTTCAGAGTTGTTCTAAAACATACGCGATGACAGGATGGCGTATAGGCTATACATGCGGTGATTCTAAAGTTATTAAGGCAATGGCTAAGCTACAAGGACAGAGCACATCATGCCCTAATAGTATCGCTCAATTTGCTGCAGCTGAAGCATTAAGTGGAGACCAATCGTCAGTAGAAAAAATGCGTAATGCTTTTAAAATAAGAAGAGATTTAATCGTCAATCGATTAAATAAAATTGATGGAATTAGTTGTGATACTCCAGGGGGAGCTTTTTATGTTTTTCCGGACATTAGCAACATAATAAATAGAAATCTTGATGGGAAAATTATAAAAAACTCATTAGATTTATGCATGCTACTGCTTGAAAAGGAATCTGTCGTTTCAGTTAGCGGTGATAGTTTTGGTGCGGATAATAATATTCGTTTTTCATATGCTATTTCTGATGATGTGATTAATAGAGCCATGGATAAGCTAAAAGCATTGATTGATAAATGTGAATAATAGGAGTAACTAATGAAAAAAGATATACATCCAGAAAATTATAGATATGTTGTATTTCAGGATCTTTCGTGTGACTATTCTTTTCTAACACGATCTACAGTAGAAACAAAAGATACTATTAAATGGGAAGATGGCAAGGAGTATCCTCTATATAAATTAGAGATTTCTAATAAATCACACCCATTTTTTACTGGGAAACAAAATCTTGTTGATTCTGCTGGTCGTATTGAAAAGTATATGAAGAAGTACAATTTATCATCTAAAGAATCTGACAAATAAATAGTTAGTGAATATTATATAATAGCGACCTTTCTTAGGGTCGCTATTTTGTTATATGAAAAGAATTTTCTTACATCATTTATTATTATTTATTTCTAAATCTTCTATTTTAGTGGGTGGTCAAGCTGTTATTGAAGGTGTGATGATGAGGGTCCCTGGATTTATTTCTACGGCAGTACGAAATCCAGATGGTGATATTATAACTAAACGCCAAAAGTTTAAGGCGCTAATTCAACGTAAGTCATATTTAAATCGTCCTATTATAAGAGGTGCTGTTAATCTTTTTGAAGCTATGAAAATTGGAATTGGAACATTACAGTGGTCTGCTGACATTGCCTTTCCTGAAGAAAAACAAAAATCTAATAAATTTATTGATGTCTTTATGACGTTATTTTCTATTTTACTGGCTTTATCATTATTCGTCTTTTTACCTTTAGCGTTAACGACTACATTATTTAATTCCGAGCAGAATCCAATTTCTTATAATATCATCGCAGGTATTTTTAGAATATCAATTTTTTTACTTTACTTATTTATTATTTCTAAAACAAAAGATGCAAGACGTTTATTCCAATATCATGGTGCAGAGCATATGGTGGTTTATACATTTGAAAATGGAGATGAACTTAGTGTAAATAAGGCGAGTAAATATCCAACTCAACATCCTCGATGTGGAACTAGCTTTATGTTTATTATTATGCTAGTTGCAATTATTTCTTTTATTATTATTGATCAAATATTTATATCTATTTTTGGTTCAATAACATTATTAAATAGGTTAGGAATGCATATACTATTTATTCCATTGGTATCAGGGGTTGGATATGAAATTTTAAAGTTTTCATCACAAAACCCTAATAATATGTTCTTATATTATTTTACAAAACCAGGAATTTGGCTTCAAAATATTACAACAAATCAGCCAGATACCCAGCAATTAGAAGTATCTTTAGAGGCATTAAAAAGTGCATTTGGTGATACATTACCTCAATATGAGGGTGAGCAACATATAGCGGATGCAATTGCATGATTGACAAATTAGAATCACTAATTAAAAAATATAATGATTTATCCAATTCATTATCTGATTCCACAATTATTGCACAACCTAAAAAATATGCTAAACTCGCTAAAGAGCATAAATCATTATCACTTATAGTTGATAAGGCAGAAATTTATATGAAAAAACATCAACAGTTAATTGATGATGAGGAAATCCTTAATTCAAATGATGATGATATGATTCAACTTGCTAAAGAAGAAATACCTTTTCTAAAGAAAGATTTGGAAGCTTTAGAGCAGGATTTAAAAATCTTACTTATTCCTAAAGATCCCAATGATGATAACAATATAATTTTAGAGATTCGAAGTGGTACAGGTGGAGATGAGGCTGCACTTTTTGCATCAGACTTAATGCGAATGTATACCCGATATGCTGAACGTAGTAAATGGGCTTGTGAATTTATTACTTTACATGATAATGAAGGCGGTGGAATTAAGGAGGCTGTAATTAGCATGAAAGGTAATGGTGCTTATGGTGAAATGAAATTTGAAAGTGGTGTTCATCGGGTGCAGCGTGTTCCTGATACTGAATCAAGCGGTAGATTACATACTAGCGCAGCAACGGTTGCAGTGCTTCCAGAAATTGAAGATTTAGATATGGAGATTAAAGATGCAGACATCAAAATTGATACCTATAGGGCATCAGGTGCTGGGGGACAACATGTTAATAAAACAGAGTCTGCGATACGTGTTACTCATTTACCTACTGGGGTAGTAGTAACTTGTCAAGATGAATCATCTCAGCATAAAAATAAAGATAAGGCTCTTAAAGTATTAAGAAGTAAAATTTTTGAAATTCAAAGACAAGAACAAGAACAAAAGCGTGCAAGCCAACGAAAATCCATGGTATCTACCGGTGATAGAAGTGCAAAAATTAGGACATATAATTTTCCACAAGGTCGAATGACTGATCATCGAATTAATTTAACATTATACAAACTAACTGATATTATGGATGGCGATTTAAATGAAACCATTGAAGCGCTTCAAATTGAAAATCAAAAGCTATTGTTAGATGAATAGAACCTTTTTTAATTATCAATCTATGCTGGATTATGGTGCTGACTTATTAAAAGCCAGTGGAATATCAAATTATATTAAAGAATCTGAATGGCTTTTATTGCACGTTCTTGATAAAAATTTTTCTTGGTTGTACACACGATTAACAGATAGTCCAAACAAGGAAGAAATTAATAATTATTTGAAATATCTTGATTTAAGAACAAATCATATTCCACTACAGCTAATCATCGGTAAAGCGACATTTTATGGACGAGATTTTATCATTGACAATAATGTTTTTATTCCACGACCAGAAACTGAAATTATTATTGATCATCTAAAAAAAAAAGTTTCTCTACAGCCATTGATATAGGCGCTGGTACAGGCTGCATTGGCATTACATTGGCATTAGAAATTGATTTAATCAACATCGAAATTATTGATGTTTCGAATGCAGCACTTCAAAACACATTAAAGAATATTAATCATTTTGATTGTGGGGATATTGTTAGTAGTTATTTCTGCAATATTCTAGATTCAATTCCTAACAATACATATGATGTAATTATCTCTAATCCTCCGTATATACCTATTAATGAGATGGATAGTTTAGATATTACAGTTAAAGAATATGACCCCTACAATGCGTTAACTGATTATAGTGATGGGATGCAGTTTTATCAAAGGATACATGATATATCAGATAGGATTCTTAATGAAAATGGATGCATTATAATGGAATTTGGATCTATAAAACAGATGAACAAGATTATTAATTATTTTAAATCATATCAATATACGGTACATAATGACCTAAATGGATATCCTCGGATGATTGAATTAACAAAATGAAGAAATTATTTATTATGTTATCTATTATCCGACCAATTAATATTTTTATTGCCTTATTATCTATACTTGTTACAATGAAAATATTAATGATATTTGATTTGTATACCTATATCATCATTTCTATTGTTATATCATCTTATATGTCGGCTGGATATATACTTAATGATTTTTTAGATATTCAAATTGATGCTATTAATAAACCACAACGAGTTTTAGTCCAAAAAAAAATATCATCTTATATATTAATTTCTATCATTAGCGCACTATTTTTATTAGGTAGTATCGCTGCCTTTTGGCTTCCACCCTTATCAGTTTTCATCGCTGTATATATTGCATTACCATGCATTATTTTATATGAATTATTTTTTAAAAAAATTGCCTTAATTGGAAATATTATTATATCTATTCTTGTAGGACTTGTGTTTATTTATACTGAAGCTGCATTAACACAAAATATTGGCATAACATATAAAATTATGATTTTGGCCTCACTACTTAATTTGATACGTGAGATTATAAAAGATATGCAGGATCAAATAGGTGATGAGATATATAATTTTAAAACTTTACCTATATTAATTGGTACATCCAATACGATTTTTGTATTAAACTGTCTATCTATTATTTTTTTTTCCGTTTCGTGTTTACTCTTTGATACATATTTTTTTCTATTAATCTTTTTTATAATTCACCTTCCTTTATTGTATATTAACCTAGGATTAACGGATAATATTTCTTCAGAGGAGTGTGCTAAGTTTTCTAAAATTTTAAAACACATGATTATTGGTGGTGTTTTAATTATTTTAATTTTATCATAATTAATGACTATGTCAGAATTTATTCATTTACATAACCATACCGATTATTCTCTATTGGATGCTGCGCAGTCCATTGATATGATGTGTGATAGATTAAATGATATTGGGATGGATACTATTGCTGTCACAGAACATGGGAATTTATTCTCATTAATTCCATTTTACAAAAGTGCTATTAGTAATGGGATAAAACCTATAATGGGATGTGAAGTGTATGTATCTACCGGGAATCATCAAGATCGACATATAGACAAAAATAGTAAAAAATGGAATTATCATCATCTATTGCTTTTGGTCCAAAACAATCAGGGGTTACAAAACTTAATACAACTCGTATCAATTGGATTTCTAGAAGGTTTTTATTATAAGCCTAGAATTGATAAGGATTTAATTAGAGAGTATAGTGATGGGTTAATCTGTACTAGTGGTTGTTTAGCAGGTGAGGTGAACTATTATGCTAGTATTGATGACTATGAGAATGCAAAAAGAGCTGCATTGGAATATAAAGAAATTTTTAATGATAGGTTTTATTTAGAAGTCCAAAATCATGGAATTGCAGAAGAAATAAAATCCCATAAGATCTTAAAAAAATTATCACTAGAGTTAGATATTTCATTAATTGCAACCAATGATAATCATTATGCATTTGAAGAACACTCTGAATCCCATGATATTTTATTTTGTTGTGGCATGGGGAAAGAATTATCTGATAAAAATCGATTAAGATATGAGCCTCGTCAATTTTATATTAAAACTCAAGATGAGATGTATAAGCTGTTTAAAGATTTTCCTGGCGCTATTGAAAACACGCAAAAGGTCGCTGAATTATGTAGTGCAAAAATTAAAATGGGGAGCTATCATCTCCCAGAATTTCCCATACCAGAGACAGATGGTAATACTGATCCAGATAACTACTTAAAGCAGATTTGTATGAATGGACTGCAAGAGCGCTATCCAGATATAACCCCAGAAATTCAACAGAGATTAAATTATGAACTTGGTGTTATTAAGAAGATGGGTTTTGCAGGTTATTTTTTAATCACCCAAGATTTTGTTAATTATGCAAAGATTAATCATATTCCTGTGGGTCCGGGTAGAGGATCAGCAGTTGGCTCACTAGTTTCCTATTCTATAGGGATCACAGATTTAGATCCTTTACGCTATAACCTTTTATTTGAGAGATTTCTTAATCCCGATCGTATTTCAATGCCAGACATAGATATAGATTTTTGTATTGATGGACGAGAAAAGGTTATTAATTATATTAAATCTAAGTATGGGAAAAAATCAGTTGCACAAATTATTACATTTGGTACTATGAAAGCAAAATCTGCAGTTCGAGATGTCGGTCGGGTAATGGGATTACCATATGGGCAAGTTGACAATATAGCAAAAATGATTCCGAATGAACCTAAGATGACTCTTGATAAGGCAATGAAAGTTAATACAGATCTTAAGGCAACTTATAATGAGAGTGATACTATTAAATCATTAATTGATCATTCAAAAGTTTTAGAGGGAATGCATCGACATGCTTCAACGCATGCCGCTGGTATTGTAATTTCACCAGGGCCACTTACAGATTATGTTGCATTATATAAAAATCCATCTACCAATGATATAACTACACAGGCTGATATGAAGTCCGTTGAGGATTTAGGATTACTTAAAATGGACTTTTTAGGCTTACGGAATTTAACAGTTATTGATCGTACGATTCGAATTATCAAAAAACGTCATAATCAAGATATTGCTATTGCTAAAATTGATATTACAGATAAAAAAGTGTTTGATTTATTTTCTAAAGGAAATACGGTAGGAGTATTTCAGTTTGAATCCTCTGGGATGCAGGAACACCTAAAGAATTTAAAGCCAACTTCTCTTGATGATTTGATTGCCATGAACTCCTTATATAGACCAGGTCCCATGGGAAGCATTCCAGAATATATTAAGCGCAAGCATGGCAAGTCTACCATTACCTACCTTCACCCAAAACTTGAAAACATATTAAAGGATACCTATGGCATCATTGTTTATCAAGAGCAAGTGATGCAGATTGCAAATGAAATCGGTGGCTTTACATTAGCACAATCAGATTTAATGCGTCGAGCAATGGGTAAAAAGAAGAAAAGCCTAATGTCTGGTTTTAAAACTGATTTTATCAATGGTGCTATTGATAAAGATATTAGTAAAAAAATTGCTATAGATATTTTTGATCTTCTAGAAAAATTTGCTGAATATGGATTTAATAAAAGTCATTCAGCTGCGTATGCTCTTATTGCTTATCAAACTGCATGGCTTAAAACGTATTATCCTGCGGAATATTATTCTGCTAATTTATCTTCTGATATTAATGATACGGATAGAGTGTTGAAATTATTTGATGATGCAAAGCAGACAGGTATCAATATATTACCACCTGATGTAAATCAATCATTTGCTGATTTTCGAGTAATTGATAATGATACCATATCATATGGATTAGCCGCGATTAAAAACGTTGGCTATAAGGCTGCTGAAGATATATCAGAATATCGAAATAATGAATCACCTTATACCACTATATTTGATTTATTTATGAATGATTCCACTGCAATTAATAAAAAAACCTTAGAGAGCCTTATTCTTGCTGGTGCGTGTGACCAGCTAAAAGGACATCGCGCTCAGCAATTTAATTCTATTGATAAAGCTACAAGATTTGGTCAACTATATAGTCAAAATGGAAGTGCTAGTCAAGAGGCTCTTTTTAGCAATGATGTTATGGATATACCTATACCATCCATGGATGAGGTTCATGAGTGGAGTCAAGATGAATGTTTATCTAAAGAGAAAGAACTTATTGGTTTTTATCTTTCTGGAAACCCTTTAGAGCCATATAAAATTGATTTAGAAGATTTTGAAATTGATACTGGTAAAGATCGTGATTCTATTTATCGGGTAGGAGGAATTATCAATGATATTAAAGAATTATTTGATAAGCGTAATAATAAATGGGCGATTGTAACATTAGATAGAATGTTTGCTAAGAGTGAGGTTTTTATTTTTAGTGATTTATATAATAAGATACATCATCTACTTGAAGAGAATAAATTAATCTTTGTATCAGGGAAACTATCAAACAGACAATCAGAAGATGATAATGTTTTAAAAATCATTGCTGATGATGTTATAGGTATTAAAGATGCGCGGAATAAGTTTAGTCGACATATTAATATTAAGATTCCATATGATAGTAGTAACGCGCAGTTATTGAAGGCCATCAAATCTTTAGTGAGTTCTAATCTTGGTCATTGTAGATTTGTTATTAATATTGAAAGCTCTAATGGCTACATGCAAAGAATTGTATCGCAAGATATGAATGTTAGTGCGGATATTCAATTTATAATAGAGATGCGAGAGCTTCTTGGTAAAGATAATGTCTGGATTGATAGTTGATAGCAGTTGTTCAACGAGTTAATACTTGTGCTGTTCGGATTAAAAATAACAATGATATTACCATTGATAAGGGAGTACTTGTATTACTAGGGATTGAAGCTAATGATAGAGATGAGGACATTAAATATTGTGCAAAGAAAATAATAAATTTGCGTATTTTTAATGACAATCAAGGTAAAATGAATTTATCTGTTAAAGATATAAATGCTGAGATTATGATGGTTAGTCAGTTTACATTGTGTGGAGACACACGAAAGGGAAATCGACCTAGCTATATATCAGCGATGAGTGTGGATATGGCCAAAGAATTATATAGTCAGTTTGTAGATTATATATCAGGAATCTATGATCATGTTAAGAGTGGTGTTTTTCAAGAAGATATGAATATTATTCTTGAGAATTCAGGTCCTGTTACACTAATTATAAGGAGTAATAATTGAGTAATATTAGAGTTGTTATGGCAAAACCAGGCCTAGATGGACATGATCGTGGGATTAAAATTTTAGCGCGAGCATTTCGAGATGCCGGTATGGAGGTTATATATCTTGGCTTACGTCAAACTCCTGAAATGATTGTTACTGCAACCCTACAAGAAAGTGCAGATGTTATTGCTTTATCCGTTTTGAGCGGTGCCCATATGACGATTTTTAAAAAAGTAAAAGATTTAATGGATAAAGAAACGTTAGAGAATGTACTGCTAACAGGTGGCGGTATTATTCCATCTGAGGATATGAATGAGCTCTCATCATATGGTGTTGGGAAATTGTTTGGTCCTGGAACACCAGTTCAAGAAACAATTGATTATATTGAGGATTGGTATAAAGAAAATAGGAAAGGGTAGAATGAATAAAGAAAATTTAAAAAAATTATTTAATGAGGATCTTGGGTCTTCATATTTTCCATGGTTGGCTGAAATATATTTTAAAGAAGGAGATTATGATAGAGCTAAAGAAGTTTGTAACATAGGTCTTTTCTTAAACCCTCATAATAATGATGGAAAATTTATTCTAGCGCAAGTTGCTATTATTGAGGATGATTCAAAAACGGCCATTAATTTACTTAAAGAGATTGTTGCGACGGATGATTTATATATTAACGCGATGAAAATGCTTGTTATGGTATATCAAAACAGTGGAACCAATAAGGCTTCTATGATTAAAGTAGTACATCAAATATTAGATCTGATTCCAGGAGATGAATTTGCAAGTAAAATATTAAAAAAATCATTATCAAAAAAGAAGCCTATTAAGAGAAAAACAAAAGCTAAAAGAATAATCAAAAAACGTGTAGTTGCTCAATCTGCAACAAAAGCTCTCAATCCTAAGGAAAAGAAAAAAAATCCATCAAAATCAGAGATTCATATAGATCCTAAAATGGCGACATTAACCTTTGTGGATATACTTATAAAGCAGAAGCAATATGAAAAAGCCAACAACGTTCTGAATTTAATTAAAAAGAAAAAAACAATTTCTCAGAATAGCATTAAGGTGAGAATTAAAAAAATTGTTGAAGGCCTCCAGGAGAAATAGAATATGGATATTTTTAAAAATAGATTAGAAAAATTAAAGGTCATTATGCGTAATGATGGATATAATGCATTTTATATATCTAATATTACTAATGTGCGTTACTTGAGCGGTTTTACCGGCTCATCGGGCTTTTTATTAATTACAGATGATGGAGACCATTTCTTTTCTGATGGTCGTTATACCGAACAGTCAAAGAATGAAATTTTTGATTATAAGATACATATTACAAATAATCATCTTAAGGAAATAGTAGATACTAACTTATTAAATCCCAGTTGGAATTTATGTTTTGAAGCTAGTCATCTATCTTTTAATATGTATAATACACTCAGCATGCAGTGTAGTGTTAAAGAACTAGTGCCTACAAATGATATTATAGAGAATATCGCATCTGTAAAAGATCAGACAGAGATTGATGCCTTACAAAGAGCTGTTGATATTACTGACAATGTATTTGATTTAATTCTTCCTGAAATTAAAGTGGGTGTTACAGAAAAGAAAATTGCAGCTAAAATATCATATTTATTTAAGGATCAGGGGGGAGATGGTGATAGTTATGACCCTATTATTGCAAGCGGCACAAATGGCGCGCTTCCACATGCTACTCCATCAGATAAGAAAGTTGAAATAGGAGATTTTATTGTAATGGATTTTGGAGCTTTATATAAAGGATATCATGCTGATATGACCCGGACGGTTGTTGTTGGAGAACCGTCAGATAAGCATGTCGAAATTTATAATATTGTTTTAGAATCGCAACTTGCTGGAATTAATTATGCAAAAAGTGGTATTAAATGCTCTGAATTAGATAAGGCATGTCGTGATGTTATAGATAGCAAAGGGTACGGCGAGCTTTTCATGCATTCAACAGGCCATGGTCTTGGTTTGGAGGTTCACACGATGCCACGTATTGCATGGACCAATCATACACTTCTTCAAAAGAATAATGTTATAACGATAGAACCTGGTATTTATGTTGCTGGCTGGGGAGGTGTACGAATTGAAGATGATTGCCTTATACAGAAAGATTCTTGCCACCCCATGAATCGCTCCACAAAAGATCTTATTGTAGTTGGTTGATTAAAGCATTTGATATATATAGTGAGCCAGAAATCTATGATGATCAGTACTGGTGGAAAAAAGATGACATTGAATTTTATAAGAACCTTATTCCCCCTGGATCAAAAGTACTAGAATTAGGTGCTGGTACTGGTAGACTAGCAATTCCTTTATTACGTCACAATATAGATTACTACGGATTAGAGTTTTCTCCTATATTCTGCAATCATGCAAATAAAATTATCTCTCAAGCCTATGATTCAGATAGGATTATTGAGGGGGATATGAGAGATTTTAATATAGATATGAGTTTTGATTATATCTTTATTGCATTTAATTCCTTTTTACATCTAATTAGTAATGATGATGCGAGTGCATGTTTTCAATCAATCTATAGGCATTTAAATAATGATGGGAAGTTTATTCTTGATATTTTAGTACCTCACCCACATTTTTTATACAGAGAGAAAGATGATCAGTTACCTGTCATGGATTTTAAGGATTCCAAGTCAGGGGAGTTGGTTGAGATTTTTGAAAATAGTGAGTATAATCATGAAACAGAAGTATGTGATATTTATTGGATTTATAGATATCAAAAATCTTTAAAGGAAAGAGTATTTAATTATAAAATGAGGATGTATTATCCTGATACAATCAACAGGCTACTTATTGATTGTAATTTTAATATCTCTGGTATGTATGGCAATTATAGCATGGAAAAATTTAGCGAAGAAAGTAATCTTCAAATTTATATTTGTCAAAAATAGATGTATAATACAAATAAAATAGATACAATTTTATTTGATATGGATGGTACTGTTTTGGCATCTGAAGATATTTTTGGTGCATCTGAATTAATTTTGCTGAAAAGTTATGGCGTTAATACAGAGCCCGAATCATTGCGTGAGTTTCGAGGTATGTCGGTAGATGAATTTTATCCTAGATTTATTTCTAAATTTTCACTTCCAGATGGTCACGATATTATTAAGAAGAAATTACTCACGATTTTATTTGATCGTTTCGAGACTGATCTTGAATATATTCCTGGATTCATTGATTTTTACAATAGTATCATTTCTCCTTATAATATAAAAATTGCCTTGGTTACAAATACATCCCTAGACTTAGTCAGGCACATGCGTAAATTTATAAATTTAGATGATTTCTTTTCTGTATTTATTACTGCCACGGACGTAAGTGAACCAAAGCCATCTGGAATTCCGTATCTACAGGCTGTTGGTCAATTAAATTCTGAGATTGCACATACCATTGTCATTGAAGATTCAAAAACAGGTATTTTGTCAGGGTTAAATGCTGGCTGTGAGGTCTTTGCACTAACAACAACCTTATCTCACTCTGAAATTCGTGAAATTAATAAAGAAATTCAAATTGTTGATAACTATGAAGAGATAAAGAACTGTTTGGATAAGAGGATATAATATTGTACTATACAACTAATGCTATCAGAACATTTAAATTTCTTTCTATGTAACCTTAATGTTGTTGCCCGACGCATTGCTTCTGATCATAATTTATCTTCCTCTCAATATTTTACCTTAAGTGCTATTTCCAGCATGGGAATCAATATGACAAACTTATCTAAAAGGGTAGGAATCGATAATAGTACGCTCACTCGTAATATTAATATTTTAATAAAAAATAAACTTGTAATGAAACAACGTTCTAGTTCTGATCGTAGAGGTTTTATTATCTATTTAACTGCTGAAGGAGATAAAATTATTAATTTAATGGAGAGACAGATGGATGCATTGATTAAAGATGTTACTACTGATTTAAATTCTAATGAACGTGAGAGCATAGCAGAAATCTTATCCAAATTAAATTGGAAACTAAGCTGTTATTTTAATGAATTATAGTAAGCAAAGAACAAAACTCCTTCAGTGGTATGTAAAAGAGAATCGACAAATGCCCTGGAGAGGTGAAATTGACCCCTATAAGATATGGTTATCAGAGATTATGCTCCAGCAGACACAGGTTAATACGGTAATTGATTATTATTATAAATGGTTAAAACGATTCCCGACTTTTAAAGATGTAGCTGATGCATCTCAAGATGAAATATTGAAATATTGGGAGGGCCTGGGATATTATTCAAGAGCTCGTCATTTCCATCAATCCTGCAAAATGCTTATAGAAGAAAATAAGGATATTCCTCAAGGAGTAGCAGAATTTATGGAGCTCAAGGGTGTTGGAGAGTATATTGCTGCTGCGGTTCAATCCATCTGCTTTAATACTCCAGTTGGTGTGATTGATGGTAATGTCAATAGAGTAGTCTCTAGAGTAAAGATGTTTACAGAGCCACCACTAAAAAATAAAAAGAAGATATCTGCATATGTTGATCAAATTCTTGATAAAAAAAGACCAGGGGACTTTAATCAGGCATTAATGGATCTTGGACGATATATATGTAAGCCTCAAAATCCAGATTGTGAATGCTGCCCCATACAATTTGATTGTCAAAGCTATAAACATTCCAGACAAGGCCAGTTTCCTGTGAAAGAAGCTAAAAATCCTCGCCCACACTATGATGTCGCGGTTGGCATTATATGGAATAATAATCAGCTACTTATTACAAAACGCAAAGAGCAGGGCTTATTAGGAGGACTATGGGAATTTCCAGGAGGAAAAATGCAGAAGAAGGAGTCTCCCAAGCAAGCAGTAAAGCGTGAAATTTATGAGGAGCTATCTATTCAGATAAAACCAAAAATGATGATTCATCAGGTGAAGCATGAATACTCTCATTTTTCAGTGACTATTAATGCAGTAAGTTGTATTTATAGTGGTGGAGATATCCAGTTAAATGGTCCTACAGATTATAAATGGATTCAGACATCAGATTTTCAAGAGTTCGCATTCCCCAAGGCAAGCATCAAACTATTTGATGCAATTAAGGAATACCAATGTTAAACATCCTGATAAGCCTAATATTTTACTTTATAGCCTTATGCACATTTATTATTATAGGGCCATTATTTGTAATACTCTCTTTCATCTTACCTGATGTATTAATGTATAAAATGTCAAAATTTGTTTGCTATATAACGCTTTTAAGTTTAGGTGTACGGATTCAAAAACGAGGTAATGTTCCTAAGGATGGTAGTCTGATTTATATGTTTAATCATGGTAGCTTCATTGATCCATTTATTTTTACTCAATGCATGAAAGGTCCATGCACTGCGCTTGTTGCGAAGGAGAATTATAACTATCCTATATGGAAATCAATGCTTAAAAGATGGAAAGCTATTCCAATTAATCGACAAAACAGAGATGAAGCAATTAAAAGCATTGAAAGAGCTCAAGCAGTGATTAATCAAGGCGTTGATATTATTATACTTCCAGAGGGTACACGAACCATCACAGGCAAGATGAAACGCTTTAAAAAAGGAGGTTTTCATATGGCCTATAATACTAAAACGCCTATTCAGCCTGTTGGATGTACGGGCGCATTTGAATTTAAGCCAAAGAATAGATGGACGATATCTCCAAGAACAGTCATTGTAAATTTTGGCGATATCATAACGTCTGATACCTATGAGTCATTAGGGGTAGATGGATTAATTCAAAAAACAGAGAATGAAATTAAAAAATTAACAAATGGGAAATTTGAAGATGAAGAATAATGCAATGGTTATTACAGGGAGCAATGGTGCAGCTGCTCAGAAGCTGATATCATATTTTGCAGATTCATTTGATGTGGTGATTGGGATCACGCGTCATCCAGTTATTAAATTTGAGCAAGAAAACATTAATATTATTATTGCGGACATTTCAGACAAGAATCAACTCCCAGATTTACTTGATAAAATCAAGCTTAATCATGATAGCATAGATTGTTGGATTAATTGTGTAGGCGGATTTGATATGGGAAAGAGCGTTGAGCAAGATGAAGATGGTTGGGAGCAAATGAATGCAATTAATTTTACCACATGTCTTCATGGTTCACAGACTGCATTAAATATTATGAAACATCAGGGATATGGGAAGATTATCAATATTGGATCAAGAGCTGCAATTGATGGATTTCCAAATGCTGCCCCATATTTAGTGAGCAAATCTTCAGTCCACGCCCTTACAAAATATATTGCGCTTGAAAACTCTAATAATAAAATTACCTGTAATGCAATTTTACCTGGAGTTATTGATACGCCTGCAAATCGTGAGGCAATGCCCAATGAAGATTTTAG
>CAZKFO010000005.1:0-31529 GCA_964552145.1 uncultured bacterium
TAAGACAATCTGTTCTACAAGCGCTTGCTGAGCATTCTAGAATAGTTAGATTACCTCTAAATAGAGTAGGAACAATCAGTAAAATAAATAAAGCCTCGGAAAGATTAGAACAGGAATTTGAAAGAGCTCCAAGATCAGATGAGTTAGCAAAACAATTAGATATGAAAGTAAATGAAGTGAATGATGCACAAAGAATTTCTAGAAGACATCACTCTCTTGATACTCCATTTTCAGATGATGACAAAAACTCATTATTAGATGTTATTGCAGACTCTAAAACTGAAGATCCTGATTTAGAACTACAAATAGACTCTTTAAAAGATGAAGTAAGGGCTGCACTAGACACATTAAAAGATCGAGAAAAAGATGTAATAAGAATGTATTTTGGGATTGATCATGATTATGCTTTAACTCTAAATGAAATAGGAGAAGAGTTCGGTCTTACGAGAGAAAGAGTTAGACAAATCAAAGAAAAAGCTATTAGAAGACTTAGGCATCGTTCTAGAAGCCAAAAATTAAGAACCTATTTAGGTTAAATAAAAAAGGAGTAATTACATTGATACATGTTACAGTTAAAAGTGATGAGCCATTTGAAAGAGCACTAAGAAGATTTAAGAAAAAATGGGAAAAGGCGGGAGTTTTAAGAGAAGTAAAGTCTCGTTCCTTCTATTTAAAACCTAGTGAAGAGAAAAAAATTGCTCGATCAAAAAAACGTCGAAGATAGAAAAAGGGAACTCCTCTAACTACGTAAACTGCTCACCAACCCCATATCTATGACTTTAATAAAAAGTATATCTGGAATAAGGGGAATTGTAGGTACTTCTCTAAGCTTAGACATAATTAAAAAATATGTCTCTGCCTTTTCAAAAATTTCTCCAAAAGGAACTATAATATTAGCTCAAGATAGTAGAAATTCGGGCAAGAAATTCATTGAGCATTCCTATGCTATTTTAAATCAATTAAACCGAAAATCAATTAATTGTGGTATTATTCCAACTCCTACTGCTCAGTTATTAATTGAAAAGGGTGATTATGCTGGAGGTATAGTATTTACTGCAAGTCATAATCCAAAAGATTGGAATGGCATGAAGTTTATTAATTCAGATGGGATTTTTATCAGTCATGAAGAATTTGATTTACTAGAAAATGAAGCTAATAAAATTAATATAAATAACTATACTGTAGATACTGATATAAAAGATTATTCAGAAAATTCCATTAATACTCATATAAGTAATATTTTAAACTTAGATACAATAAATAAGAAAGTAATAAGGAATCAAAAAATTAAAGTGGCTATTGATTGCGCTAATGGTGCCACTTCGAAAGCATTGCCCTTATTGCTACAAAAACTAAACTGTAGTATTTCTTCTGTGAATTCTAATTTCAATGAAGATTTTGGTCGTGGTGCAGAACCTATACCAGAAAATTTAGGCAACTTATCTGAATTAGTAGTGAATTCAAATTCTGATATTGGATTTGCTACAGATCCAGATGGTGATCGTCTATCAATTGTAGATAATAATGGGAACCCTCTAGGTGAAGAGTTAACTCTATCATTAGCAGTATATTATTTCTTAGAATATTTTCCTAATATGAGAGAGTATCCAATAGTTACTAATTTGAGTACAACTAAACTAATCAATTCAATTGTAGAAAAATACAAAACTCCCTTAATTCGATCTTCAGTGGGTGAAATAAATGTTGTGCATAAAATGATTGAAAATGGTTCACTCCTAGGTGGTGAAGGAAATGGTGGTGTAATATATAAAAGTTGTCATCTAGGAAGAGATTCTCTTATTGGTGCAGCTGTGATATTAAATCTACTATCAAATAAACAGGATACTATATCAAACATCCGAAATAATCTACCATACTACTATATTAAAAAATCAAAAATCAACCTCCTAGAAAATAATTTTGATATCTCTAAAATAATTAAAACTAATTTCCAGAATGAGAAAATAACTGAAATAGATGGAGTTAAAATTGAATTTAAAAATGGAGATTGGGTTCACATAAGAAAATCAAATACGGAGCCTATTATTAGAATTATTTCAGAAGGTGAAAGTGAAGAGACTGCAATCAATTTAATAAAAAAAGTAAAAAGAATTTTAAATGAATAATACACCACATCGAAAAGGTGAAATACTTGAATTAGATATTAAAAAACTTGCATTCGGAGGGCTTGGCATAGCTCATCTTGATGGAATGGTCATATTTGTAAAAGATGGACTCCCTGGACAAAAAGTAAAAGCAAAAATATATAAGAAGAAAAAAAAATATCTAGAGGCTTATGTAATTGAAAAAATAAGCCCTTCAAAGAATGAACAAGAACCAAAATGTACACATTTTGGATTGTGCGGTGGATGTACTTTTCAAAATTACAACTATTCATCCCAACTAATAGAAAAACATAATCAAGTAGAAGAACTATTTAATAAAATGCTAAAAAGTAAATACCCTAAAATTAATTTAATTATAGGGTGCAAAGATGAATTCTACTACAGAAATAAAATGGAATTTTCATACTCTTCTAATAGATGGGTTGTAGATAAAAATGATATAGAAGTAGATAGAAGAAATGCCTTTGGCCTGCATGTAAAGAAACGATTTGATAAAATAGTTGATATAGATAATTGCTACATACAAGGTAAAAAGTCAAATCAAATATTTAGATTTATTAAAAAATATCTTAATGAAAATAATGTGTCACCATTTAATATGAGAAATAAAACTGGATATTTGAGAAATGTTATAATAAGAGAGGGACAAGTTACCAATCAAGCTCTAGTCAATTTTATAACAACCAATGAAAATAACAAGTCTCTTTCTAAATTAACTAATTTATTAGTAGAAAACTTTACAGAGATAAAAGGAGTTGTTAATACAATTGTAGAACGAAACTCAGGATCATCAATTAGTGATAAAGAAATTATGTTATATGGAGAAGAATACATAGAGGAGAAAATTGGTAAATATACTTACAAAATATCAAGTAATTCTTTTTTCCAAACAAATTCAAAACAATCACGGGTTTTATATGAACAAATCTTAAAGTTGTCTAACCTAAAAGGTGATGAAATAATCTATGACTTATATTGTGGAACGGGATCTATTGGAATATATCTATCAAATAATGTGAAAAAAGTATATGGTATTGAGATAACAATGTCAGCAGTAATGGATGCCATAGAGAATGCTAAGAATAACGATGTGAAGAATATTAATTTCTTCCATGGAGATTTAATAGATTTCTTTAGGAAAAATCAAGAAGTGTCACTTATAGAATCTCCTGATGTGATTATTTTAGATCCTCCTAGGGCTGGAATGCACAAAGACACATTAGAAGATATCATAAAACTAAATGCAAATAAAATTATTTATATATCATGTAATCCATCAACACAAGTTCGTGATATTGACATCCTTACTAATTATAAATATAAAATTAAGGAGATTCAACCGGTAGATATGTTTCCTCACACACCACATATTGAAAATATAGTATCACTTGTAAGATGATGAAAAATCATATCATTGAAATAAAAAAATTGAAAAAAACTTATTCAAATAATCTTGAAGCCTTAAAAGGTATTGATATAAATATTAAAAGAGGTAAGTTTTTTGGATTATTGGGACCCAATGGAGCTGGGAAAACAACAACAATAGGTATACTGACAGGACTAGTTAATCCAACATCCGGAACTATATTAGTTGATAATTACGATGTTATAAAAGATTTTAAAAAAACAAGACGAATGATAGGTCTTTCACCTCAAGAGATCAATCTAGATGTTTTTTTCACGATAAAAGAGCTATTGGTATTTCAAGGAGGGTACTATGGCTTATCAATATCAGAATCAAAGAAAAGAGTTAATAAATTATTAATTGATTTAGGGCTAGAAGATAAAGCCAATGCAAAAGCAAGAGAATTATCTGGTGGGATGAAAAGAAGAGTCCAAATAGCAAAAGCATTAGTACATAATCCAGATATTGTTATACTTGACGAACCTACTGCTGGAGTAGATATAGAACTTAGACATCTACTTTGGAAATCTTTAAAGAAAATGAATAGAGATGAAAACAAGACTCTCGTACTAACAACTCACTATATTGAAGAAGCTGAAAACTTATGTGATGAAGTTGCTATTATTGATAATGGAAAAATTATTGCCCAAGGTACGCCAAATGATTTAATTGCATCTAATGGTGAATCTCATATAAATATTTCTGTAAATAGGTGGAATGACAAATATTTAAATGGGTATGAGGTGCATGAAGAAAAAAATAATATTATCAGTATTCAATCCAAGGATACTGAGAAAGATATTCCCATAATAATTAAGAAATTAGCAGAAAACGATGTGTCAATTAATAAACTAGATATAAAAAAAGCAAGTCTAGAAGATGTATTTATTAAGTTAACAGGAAAAAAGATAAATGATTAATTATTATAGACCGTTCTTGACTTTAGTATACAGAGAGGTATTAAGATTCTTGGTTTTATATAAACAAACTATTATGCCTGGAATAATTAGTTCTGGATTATATATAATTATTTTTGGGCCTGTATTTGGATCTAGAATTGGATTAATAGATAATGTAGAATATGTTCATTTTATAATCCCTGGATTAACTATGATGTCTGTTATTAACCAGTCATATGCAAATTCATCTTCAAGTATTATGCAGGCTAAATATCTTAAATTTATTGAGGATTATCTTATCGCACCTGTAAGTGGTTTTGAGCTTAGTATGAGTTTTATAATTGGTGCAATCCTTAGAGGAGTTATTAATGGAGTTTTAATAATTTTAACATGTTCACTATTAACAGGCTTTACAATTGAGAACTATATATTATCATTATTTTTATTAATAGTAATATCTTGTGCATTCGGTGCTATTGGAGTAATTGTTGGTATTATTGCTAAAACATGGGACTCAGTAGGAGTACTAGGAACCTTTGTATTTATGCCATTATCCATGCTTGGAGGTGTTTTTTGGTCTATAGATATGTTACCAGAATCATGGCGTCTTATAGCCCTATTAAATCCATTATACTGGATGATAAATGGGTTTAGATATTCGATGATTGGGATTAGTGAAATATCAATTATATTTTCAATAACAATTTCAGTGGTATTTGCTATTGGTTTTACCATAATAGCTTCAATACTTTTCTCTAAAGGTTATAAAATTAAATCATAAATCTTATAGTAAAAAATTATATATTTATAGCAAATGGATAGAATTAAAAAAATATATTCACATCCAATAATACAAGTATTAAGCCTATTAATGCTTCTTTGGATAGGAGCATCAATTGGTATCCTATATTTTGAAGATGGTGATTTAAGTGAAATTGGTAATGCTTTTTGGTGGACTATAGTAACAATTACTACGGTAGGTTATGGGGACTATGCCCCAAGCTCTTTATACGGACGAATTTTAGCTGTATTTCTAATGCTCGCAGGGATTGGTCTTGTGTCTACAATAACTGGTACTATCTCATCAATTTTTACAACGAGAAAAATAATGCAAGGAAGGGGTCTAACAATGGTAGAGTCTACAAATCATATAGTAGTATGTGGCTGGAATGAAAATGTTGAACATCTATTATCATGTATGACACAAATAGTAGATGAAAATAAAAATGCAATTGTATTAATAAGTGATTTAACAGAAGATCAATTAAATTCAGTAAAAGCTAAATTTAATAACCTCGATTTAGATTTCGTAAAAGGAGACTACACGAACGAACAAACTTTAAAATTAGCAAATCTAAAAAATGCCCACTCAGTAATTATAATTTCAGATGATAGTATACCAGAAGATGATGATAAAACTATTTTAACTACTCTAACTATTAAAAATTTATTCCCTAATCTAAAGGTCGTTGCATATGTTTCAGATAGAAAAAAAATTCCTTATTTAAAACGTGCAAATGCAGATGAAGTTATTACTGATGAAATTTTCAAATCATTTTTAGCTGCAACTCATATTATAGAACCAGGAGTCCCACAAGCTGTAAATCAGCTACTTGATGTACACTCTAAAAATAGATTTAAAAGCGAGAAGATAGGTGAAAATTTCATAGGGAAAGATTTCAAACAACTATTTGATCATTATAAAAAAAATCATCTTCTCTGTATTGGGCTGTACAATGAAAATGAAGCTATGGGTTATATCGATTTATTATCTAGTGAATCAGATGCGCTAGATCGATTTATTGAAAAAAAACTAAAACAAGCTGGTCATGGCTTAAGAGATAGTAGGACTGAGGTAATAATAAACCCAGATGATAATTTTAAAATCAAGCAAGGACAAGGAGCAATATTAATAGTATGAAATATGATTATAATATTATAAAAAAGTACTCACTCTTTGAGGGGTTGACACAAACTGAAATTGAGAAATTCAT
This sequence comes from uncultured bacterium, assembly GCA_964552145.1. Taxonomy (GTDB): domain Bacteria; phylum Fidelibacterota; class Marinisomatia; order SCGC-AAA003-L08; family D37C17; genus TMED161. Next base: position 6,425 of record CAZKFO010000005.1, read on the forward strand.
CTCTTTAATGAATTTCAAAACTATCAAAGAACAAGATATTATTATGAAAGAGGGAGATGATGGAGATACAATTGTCCTTCTTTTATCTGGAGAAGTTAGTATAACACAAGCATTAACACTAAAGAATAAAAAAGCCATTGGTGATAATCGAGAAAAAGTATTAATTAAACTGAATTCAAAATCTAATCCTTTTTTTGGAGAAATTTCTTTATTTAATGAGGTTGATAAAAGAACAGCAACTATTACTGCTACTAGTGAGTGTGATATAGCTATTCTAGATGATAATGATATTATAACACTTTGTAATGAAGATCATAGTCTAGGCTATAAAATTATGAAAAATCTAGCTGAAAAACTTGCTTCTAACCTTGAGAAAACTAATAATCAGGTCCTCAAATTAACAACCGTTTTTAATTTAATTTTAGATAACTAAATATTTAATTTATAATAATCTTGAAATGTCATTCTTCATTATTATGAAGAAGAATACAATTAGTAATAAAACTCCAATTTGCTGAATTATCATTAAGGTTTTAAATGGAATTCTTCTTCCTATAATACCCTCAATAATCGCTATGAGTGCGTGCCCTCCATCTAGACCAGGGAATGGAAGAATATTAATAATTCCTAAGTTGACACTTAATATTGCCATTAAATTAATTAAAGCTATCGCTCCAATCTGTGAAGCTTCTCCAGCAATCGTAGCAATTTGAATTGGACCTCCAAAATTTTCTATGCCTAATTGCCCCGTAAAAGCTAAGAAAATACTATATGACATTAATACTAACCAGCTGATAGTTTGAGAAAAACCATTTTTAAATGAGCTGACTAGTCCCTGTTCTTCATTAAATAAAATAGGTCGAATACCAATGATTCCAATAGTATCACCGTATTGAGATATACTACTTTTAACATGAATTGAATCACTCATCAAAATATTATCTCTCTCCCATTCTAAAAATATTATTTTGTCAGGACTATTATTAATATAACCTGACATATCATTCCACGTTTGAATTTGATTACCATTTATACTTTTAATGATATCATTCTGCTTCAACCCTATAATTGATGCAGGATTCCCTTCAATGACTTCTCCAATGATAGGTTCTTTGTTTGGAATATTAATTCCATCTAAATAAATAATTGTACTAAATAATAAAAATGCTAAAATAAAATTAAAAATAACACCACCAGAAGTAAACCAAACTTTTTCCAACGTAGTTTTTGATATGTATTCATCGTGATTACCATTATAGTTATCATCTAAACTCTCATCAACCATACCTGCAACTTTTACATATCCACCTATGGGGAATAGGCCAATCCCAAACTCAGTCTCTCCAATTTTTTTCTTTATCCCTAAACCAAATAAATTGAATCCTACATAAAATTTTTCAACCTTTAGACCAATTGATTTAGCAGCGATAAAATGTCCCAATTCATGTATAACAACAAGAATTGTAATTATGAACAAAAAAGAAAGAATATTGCTAATTATCATTTCACCTCTATTTTATTATTTAAAAAAATTGGAACCCATTCCATTAGTTCATAGATTTTTTCTAATGAAACTATAGAAGAGTATGGATGTTCCTCTAACGAAAATTCTATATATCTAGGAATATCAGTAAAATTTATTTTACCATCTAAAAATAAATTTACTAAAAAATCATTAGATATATTAAGAACCGCACTTGCCGTACCACTCATTTCTAAAGATTTATAGGCTAATCTAATACATTTAAACTTATCTATATTAGGTTTTTCAAATGTTAGTTGAGATATACTAGATAAATCTAGAGATTTAATATCTAAACTAGAATGAATGGGATAATTCAATGCATAATTTATTGGGACTTTCATATCCGGAGCTCCCAACTGAGCTTTTATAGATTTATCATTAAATTCTACCATCGAGTGTATTATTGACTCTGGATGGACTAATATTTCAATGTCATTATAATTAATATCAAATAGATAATATGCTTCTATAACCTCAAACCCTTTATTCATCATAGTAGCAGAATCAATAGTTATTTTATTTCCCATTTTCCAGTTCGGATGATTCAAAGCCTGAGCAACTGTAATCTCAGAAAAATTCTCTTTATCTAGTTGTCTAAATGGTCCACCTGAAGCAGTTAAAATTATTTTATTTATATCTTTGCTAGATTCTCCCTTCAAGCATTGCCATATAGCACTATGCTCACTATCAACAGGAAATATATTAACAGAGTATTTTTTTGCTAAATTCTGAACTACCTCTCCCGCTAAAACTAAACTTTCCTTATTGGACAATGCTAAATCTATATTATTCTCTATGGTTGCTATAGTTGGTTTTAACCCATCAATCCCTACAATTGCATTTAAAACCAAATCAACTTTTACAGTACTAATTATCTCAAGAGCTCTATCTTGACCAAGAACTAATTCAGTATTATCTTTACTGCTAATAAGTTTTAATAGTTCTTTGTATGAATTTTCATTATTAATACACGCATATTTTGGGTTGAATAATTTTATCTGTTTATATAAGGTTTTATAATCAGAATTAGCATACAAATATTCAATGGTGAACTTGTCATTATTATTGATAATTTCAAGAGTTTGTGTCCCAATAGATCCTGTAGAACCTAAAATTCCAATCTTTTTCATATTTTTATAGCTAATTCCAAATTATTATTAAACTGATTATAATTATAATTATATCTTGATGACAAAGAAATTGATATGTAGTTATGAACTTCTTTATTAAGTCTTATATAATAATTAAGATTATTCAAATCATTACTACCTATATCATAGTAAATACCTACAAAAAAATTATCATCTAATATCAAATGATTCTTAAATAACTCAAGAACAAAACCAAGATTGAGCCAGCTTTTAATTTTAAAATCATATGTTAAATAATTTATAGACATAAGCAAATTCAATGGATTATTATCAAAATTAAATACGAAAGAATTTTGATTGTGAACCTCTAAATCATTATTTCTAAGCAACGAAAATTTTGTTGATGCAATAAGATTATAACTAACCAATTTATCAATTGAAAAATAATAACTATCAATAAAATTATTTCTCTGATAGCCTAAATTGAATTGCCCCTCAGTTTTTTTTAATTTACAAAAATCAATTATTGAAATATTATTAACTGTAACTAAATCACCAGTCCAAGGTAAAATCAATGAGAGCAATAGGATGCAAATAATTAATTTTCTATATAATCCCACGAGAACTATTTTTAATAAAGTCAATTATTTTGTTGATTTCTTCATTAATAGATAATGAATCTCTAATATGCTGTAAAGCTTGAGAAAAATTATATTCAGAACGATAAATAATTCTATATGCTTTCTTTATAGATGATATAATTTCTTGATTAAAATTATTCCTTGAGAGGCCAATACTGTTAATACCTGCATATCTTAAAGGCTCACCCATTGCTTTTATATATGGAGGAATATCTTGCACAATGCGATATCCTCCTCCAATAAATGAATATTCTCCTAGTTTACAAAATTGATGTATAGGAGTTGAACCTCCAACTATGACATTATTATCTATATCTACATGTCCTCCTACCTGTACACTATTAGATAAAATCACATTGTCATTAATTATTGTATCGTGTGCAATGTGAGAATAGGCCATTAACATACAATTATTACCGACTTTAGTAGTTCCTCTATCAGAAGTACCTTTATGGATAGTACAGTACTCTCTAATAATATTATTATCACCTATGCATAGTGTTGTTTTTTCATTGTTATATTTTAAATCTTGTGGCTGTTCACCTAAGATAACACCCGAGTATATATCACAATGTTCACCAATACGTGTGCCAGATTTAATCACTGAATGTGATCTGATATTAGTTCCATATCCAATTGTAACATCATCCTCAATAATACAAAAAGGACCTACTGATACTCCATCTTTAATATTAGCCTTAGAACTTACAATTGCTCTTTTATCTATTTTGTTTATAATGATATATCCCTGTTTACGACAGAAGCAAGAAATGTTGATTTGGCAATAACATCATTATCTACCATGATCTGCGCTGATATTTTACATGTATTTAACTTAAACTTCACAAGTTTAGCATTAATAATTAGCTGATCTCCAGGAGTTACAACCTTTTTAAACCGAGTTTCTTCTATTGCTGATATATACATTAATTTAGTCTCAGGATTTGGGATTGTGTTTAATACTAAAAACCCACCTGCTTGAGCCATTGCTTCAATCAATAATACTCCTGGCATAACTGGTTGACTACTAAAATGTCCCTGAAAAAAAGGTTCATTGATAGTTACATTTTTTAATGCTACAACTTCTTTTTCTAAATCTAATTCTAATATTTTATCAATTAATAAAAATGGATACCTATGAGGTAGAATATTTAATACCTCATTGATATTAAATGATAATTTCCCCTTACTTTTTTTCATATTACTACCAATTCCCTTCTTAAAATATTTTCTTTTTATATTTTTTATAAACTCAATATTAGATGCATGGCCACTTCTCGCTGCAACAACATGCCCTTTTATTGGTGTTCCTAATAAAGATAAATCTCCTATTAAGTCTAATAGTTTATGTCTTACTGGTTCATTATAATAACGTAAACTCGTTTCATTTAAAAGCACATCAGTATTATTTTTATTTAATTTAAATGGAAATTTTTCACTTAATTTAGCAATATCATCATCATTAAATTCTTTATCTATAAAAACTAATGAATTATCAAGCCCCCCCCCTTTAATAAGTCCACATTTAAGCAAATTATCAACTTCAGATAATAAACAAAACGTACGAGCAGGAGCAACATTATTAATAAATTCATCTATAATAGAATAATAAGAAGTATATTGAGTCCCAATAGATGGATGCTTGTAATCCATCATATAATTAATTCTAAATTTGTCTGATGGAACAACATGAATATCAATGCCACTTTTAGGGTTACTATAAGTAATTGTTTCATCTACAACTAATTCAACTCTATGTGAATCCTGTTCAACTATTTTTGCTTTAATTAATAAATCTACAAATTCTTTTGCGCTACCATCTAAAATCGGAACCTCAACATTATCAATCTCAATTAATAGGTTATCAATATGTAAACCACTTATTGCTGCCATTAGATGCTCTATTGTATGAACTGTAAATTGGTCATTCCCAATTGTTGTTCCTCTTGTAACATCGATCACATTATCAACAATAGCTTCTACAACAGAATCTGCCTTCAAATCAATCCTTTTGAATTTTATTCCATGATCTTCGATAGCAGGCTTTAATGATATTGTTGCTGAAGTTCCAGTATGTAAACCTATACCAGAAATTGAGACTTGATTCTTAATAGTTTTTTGAAACTTTAATTTATTTATACTAGCAACCACAACTAAAGCTTCTTTACTTTCTTAAATAAATCTGGAAGTTTATAATAAAGTACATCTAACCTTCTTTTTTTACTATGTTCTATCGCAGGAATTCCAGATACAATTTGTCCAGCATCTAGAGATTTCATCACAGCAGATTTAGCTGCAACTTTGCAATCATCTCCAATATTAAGATTATCAATTATTCCTACTTGCCCACCAAGTACAACATTATTACCGATAGTTGTACTTCCTCCAATAGCAACTTGTCCAGAGATAACACAATTTTTACCAATTTTTACATTATGAGCTATATGAACCTGCCCATCTAGTTTAGTACCCTCACCTACTACAGTTTCTGATATTGTGGCTCTATCAATAGTACATCCAGCACCTAACACCACATTGTTTTCAATAATAACTTTACCTATATGTGGTACTTGAGTTAATCCATTATCATTTAATACTCCAAACCCATGTGCTCCAATAATACTTCCAGAATTAATTTTTACATTATCACCTACTAAAACATCTTTATATATAGTTACATTAGGATATAAGGTTGAGTCTTTACCTATAATAGAATTTAAGCCTATAAAGCAATTAGCTCCTATTCGTGCACCTGAACTAATTTTCACATTATCTTCTATAAATACATTTGGACCTATATGTACATTTTGATCTATTTTTGCTTTAGATGAGATGATTGCAGAATCACTAATAGCATAATTAGCACAGAAATCATCCGAATAGAATAATTCTTTTACAATTTTAAAAAAACTTCGTTTAGGATTATTGGTTACTATTACTGTTTTAGATAGAAAGGAGGATTTAAAATCTTTAGAAACTATTATTAAATCTGAGTTGGTATTCTTTAAATCAAACGAAATGATATCAGATTTTACAAAAGAAACACTTGAACCTTCTCCTGGTATTAAACTTGCAACACCCTTAATAGTTAAATCACCATCTCCATGTAACTCCCCACCAACTATCTTAACTATTTCTTGAGCAGTAATCAAACTTACTCTTCATTATCTTCAATAGAATTCTTTCTCAATTCATCAATAATTTCATCTGTTAGATCATGTGAATCTATTGCATATACAAGCGCTCCAGAAACAGCATCCATAATAAAATCATAACCTCTATCTTTACCAATTTTTTGAATTGCATCATCAATTTTAGATAATACAGGAGCTAATAGCTGGTTCTGTATTTTATAAATTTCCCCTCCATTGGGACCAAACTTTTCCATCTGAAATCTTTCTATGTCTTGACTCACTTGCTGAATTTCCTGCTGTTTTTCTAATTTTCTTTGATCATTCATTAAAATCTGTTGTCTTTCATAAGATTGAATTAGACTATCTCGTCTAGAAATTAGTCCTTCCATATCATTTTCCATCTTTCGTTGTTCCTTCTCTAACTCAACTTGAATTTCTCTAACTTCATCTAATTCATTCATGATTCTATTTGAATCAATATATCCAATTTTCATACTATTAGATAATAAAATTCCAAATGATGATATTATTGCTATATACTGTAAAGCTTTATTCATTTTTCCACCTTTATTTTAATTTAATCCCATACCAAATATTAAGTGATGATCCCATCCCCATGGTGAACTATCTTCACCGTAAGAAGATGAATCAAACCCATATCCTATATCATATCCAATTTGTCCTAACATAGGCATGAATAACCTCACTCCAAACCCAGCTGAACGTTTTAAATCAAATGGGTCTATACTATCGTAATTTGACCATACATTTCCTACATCTGTAAACACAAATCCATACATCGTTGGACTCTCTGAAAATAAAACTCTGAATTCTAATGAGTACCTAGTTAGCAATTTACCACCCACAGGATAATTATTCTCATAATAATATGGTCCTACAGAGTTTTCAGGGTACCCTCTAAGCATTTCACCATAAGGTATTCCAACCCCACCCATTACAAAATATCTTTGAGGAGGAATTACTGAGTTTTCTGAAGTTTTCTCTATACTACCAAACCTAAACAGATTGCCTATAGTAATTTTATCAGTAATATGCATAAACCAATTTAAAGAAAATACATTCTTTATATAATCCTCAATACCACCTAATTTCCCTCCAGAATAAGTTAAATCCCAAGTGAATTCTGAACCATTAGTAGGAAATTCTGGGTGATTAAGGCTCTTTCTCTTAAGTACTTGAGATAATGAAACTCCTCTAGATTCAAAGTTGTATTTATTGTTTTCAAAATAAATATTTCCTTCATTTACATATGGAATATTAAATAATTTAGTTTCATCGTATGAAGAATATGTTTTTAGCGAATTGGTAAATACCCATGTTATCTTAAACTTATCATCTGGCCAATTTAACTTTCTTCTACCAAATGATAGCGAAATTGACTGACCATTAATATCTAATCCTGATATAGTTCTGCTCGCTGGATTTTCATAGTAACTCATTGATACACCGATCATATTTGGAGTATCATATAATGCCGGCTCAAAAAAACTAAGTGAAAAACTTTGGGAAATAGTACTAGAGGATGTTCCTGAATGACTATAATTAGAATTATTACTTAGTCCTCTATTGTAATTAAGTGATATAGTCTGCCCTTTCCCTAAGAAATTAGGCAATTGAAACCCTCCACCACCATTAAATCCCTGAACCTTATTCCATCCCATTGAAAAATTTGCCTGACCAACGCCTTTTTCCATCACTTCAATTACTAAATCTACCTCATCTTCATCTACTGGTAATATATCTGGAATGACATTCTCAAAAAAATTCAATAACATGATTTTTGTTCTTACGTCAATAAATTTAGTTCTATTGAATATATCTCCTGGATAGATATCAATTTCTCTTCTTATTACATTGTCATTAGTTTTATAATTCCCTTTAATTATAATATTTCTAACTCTCACGACATCATTCTCCACTAAATCAAAAATGACATCTAAAGAATCTTGACCTATATACTTAAATGAATGATTAAGAGATAGGTTGATATATCCTTTATCCATATATAGTGATGAGACATTCTGAAATAGAGATAAGCTAAACTGATCATTATTAAATCTATCACCTTTACGAATATTAATTGCATCAGTCAGCGTACTGTCATCAAATATCTCATTCCCATTCCATGAAATATTTCTATAAATATATTTTGATCCCTGATATAAATCAAAACTTAAAGTTAATGAATTTCCTTCTAGATTTACTTTATCATTAGATAAAAAGAAATCTTTATATCCTTTATTGTTAAAATAAGATTTAATTAGAGCCTTATCAGAATCAATTTCATCTTCTTTCAATTTCCCTCGCCATGGGATATACCATTTCCATTCTTTATTGCTTTTCATCAATCTTTTAATCCTACTTGATGAGATTTGGTCTTTTTTCATATCCCAGGTCCAAGGGAAATACCATTTTGATTTTTTACTACGGCTATTTTCAGATGTATGATAAAAGCTCTGATTAAAAATTATATTCTTAATTTTAACTTTTTTACCCTCTTTTATAATTAATTTAATATTAGATGCAAAATCAGAATTAGATTCATAAATGGAGTCCTCTACAGATATATTATAATATCCTCTATCTTTATATTCTGCAATCAACTTATTTTTAGATTCAAAAATATTCTTTACAGTTATAAGCTGACCAGATTCCAAGCCTAAAATTTCATCGATTTTATTATTACCTATTTTTTTATTACCAGAAATTACAATCTCATCTAAATAATTAGCCTCTTGCACCTCAATAATTATATCTATACCCATTTTATTTTCATTATCTAGTATAATTTGGATATCATTAAACCGTTCTAAATCCCAGAGTTTCTTGATTCCTCTCTGAATCTCATCACCAACTATGTTCATCCCAGGGTAAATATTAGATATTCTAATAATATCATCATCTGATAGTCTTGTGTTGCCAACTACCTTAATATTATTGATTCTTACTTCATCTTGACTAAAGCAAAAGCATACAATAATAACTGAAATAATTAATTTAATTTGAATTAATAATTTGTTCACTAATTTTACCAAATCTTCTTTCTCTTTTCATATATTCTTTAATATCTTTGGATAAATCTTCTGGGCTATAATCTGGCCAATATTTACTACTTATAATAATCTCCGAATATGCTAATTGCCATAGCAAGAAATTACTAAGCCTAGACTCACGACCAGTTCTAATTAATAAGTCTGGATTAGGCTGTGAAGATGTATATAGTTTACTTTCTACTAATTCCTCATCAATCTCATCTAAATTGATGCTCAAATCTAAAACACCTTCTGCTATTAATTTTACAGCACGTAATATTTCCTCCTTAGCACCATAATTTATAGCAAGGTTTAAAGTTAATTTATTATTCATGGATGTTCTTTCCATAGCTTCATCTAATTTACTAAATACATCTAATGGTAATTTAGAAGTATCTCCAATGATATTAATTTTAACATTATTATCTATAAGTTCCTCTATATAACTATCAACTGTTGAGATGATAAGCTTCATTAAACCTTTAATTTCAATTTTAGGCCTAGACCAATTCTCTGATGAAAATGTATATAGAGATAAAAATTCTATATCATTATTAACTGAATAGTTGACAATATCTCTAACTCTCTTTACACCTTCTGAATGACCAAATATCCTAGGACGATTATTTAATTTTGCCCATCTTCCATTTCCATCCATTATTATTGCAATATGTCTAAGTTTTTTTCCCATTCAAGATATTACTAATACGTTTAAAGTCATTAATTGTTTGCCAATAATTTAATCACTCTAGCTGATATCTCAGAAAAGATTTTAATTGACTCTATTTCAGATTGATTAAATACAACTGGAGTTCCTAAGTCTGATAGCAATGATATTTTTGGATCTAAAGGTATTTTTCCAATTAAAGGGATCCCAAGCCTTTTACTTTCATCTAATCCACTTTTCCCTTTAAATATATCAATATCAATTTTAAAATTTCCTTGATTGTCAATCAATATCTTATCAGAAGCATCATCTATATTTACATACATTGATTTATAATCTTTGCACCCATGCACATTTCCCTTTAAATGATAATATGACATGTTCTCTATTACACCTAAAATAGGAGTTTTTACTTTATTGAACATATCAGACCCTTTTTGAACATCTTTATGTGCTAAGTCTTGTGGCGTCGTAATTATAATTGCTCCTGTAAGAGCAATTTTCTGAACTAATGTAAGCTGAATATCGCCTGTGCCTGGAGGAAGGTCTAAAATTAAGAAATCTAATTCTCCCCATTCTACATTATCAAAAAACTGATTTGTTAACTTTGAGACCATAGGCCCTCTCCAAATAGCAGGGTCATCCCCTGAATTCAGGAAACCAAAAGACATTAATTTCATTCCAAATCTATCTATGGGAACTAATGTATTGTTCTCCTTGACCTTAGGTGTCTGCTTGCAACCGACTAAAGTCGGTAGACTAGGTCCATATATATCTAAATCAAGTAATCCCACTTTAAATGTCTTACTTAATTCTGATGCCAAGTTAATCGCAACAGTTGATTTTCCTACCCCACCTTTACCACTAGCAATAGCTATAATATTTTTTATATTATGTTTTCTCTGCATATTATGCTGAATAGTATTATGTGCATCAGATGGGGAAAATTGCACATTAGTTAATATAGTCTTATTTACTTTAGAAATTTCATTGATGATACTATTTTTTAATTCAGCTAATATCTTTTCATCATTAGTTGACTGAAATAAGGTTATATCAATATTTCTATCTGAGACTCTAACATCCTTTATCATTCCAAAAGAAACAATATCTCGTGAAAAACCTGGATACTTAATTAGTCGTAATAATTCTAAGAGATTATCTTTATTTATTTTATTCATTCTTATATATAAGAACGGCTACTTATAAGTAGCCGTTCTATAAATATGCATATATAAATTATTGATCATGTGTGAAATTAACTAAGTTACTGTTTTAATATCAAATAAAGATTTCTATTATTTTATTTATGATATATTAATTATTCTTTTATATATTTGGTTTAACTATTGGAGAGTTTATTTAGTTATACAATATTTTATTTTTATTTTTATTTTTATTTTTATTTTATTATTAAAAAAATTTCCTTTAAAACTCTCCTAAATAGAATAAAATAAGTACATATATAAGGAATTACTTTGAGTAATACTAAAGAGATATATATCAATGTCTCAATTGGAAGCACTCGTATTGCTATAATCGAGAACGCTGTGCTAGTTGAGCTACATATAGATATTGCTGACCATAAGCGTATGGTAGGTAATATTTATAAAGGAAAAATTCAAAATGTAATACCTGGTATGCAAGCAGCATTTATTGATATTGGGTATAGCTTGAATTCATTTTTACCATTTTCTGAAATTGGTAATCATGATAACATGAAACATTTATCTTTTTCTGATGAAGATGATGATTCTAAAACTAACTTAACCAAAGAAAAAAACTTTAACCCTGAAAAAGATCTCAAAATTGATGATGATATATTTGTGCAAATAATAAAAGAACCCTTTAGTGGAAAAGGACCAAGAGTCACAACAGATATATCAATAGCTGGAAATCTAGTAGTGCTCGTTCCTAACCAAACATATCTAGGAATATCAAGAAAGATATCTGATAAATATGAAAGAAGAAGATTGAGACGAGTAATTAAAAATTTTAATCTTAATAATTTTGGTATAATAGTTAGAACAAGCTGCGAAGGTAAAAATGAGGCACAAATACAAAAAGATTTAAAAAAAGTAGTACGTGAATGGGAAAAAATAAATTCAACCAATGATAAATCAACTCCTTATCTAGCCCATAGAGATGCTGAAACACATCATCAGGTAATTAGAGATTTGTTAACCTCAGATGTATCGAAAGTCTATATTGATTCAAAAAAAACCTATAAGGATTTAACGAAATATCTTAAAAATTCAGATCCCTCTGACCTAAAGAAGTTAGCATATTATAAAAATAAAGGATCCATTTTTGATGTACATGATATCGAACAACAAATTGATAAAGCTCTGAAACCAAAGGTCTGGTTAAAAAGTGGTGGACACCTTGTTATTGAACATACCGAAGCAATGGTTGTTATTGATGTTAATAGTGGAAGATTTATAGGTAAAAAAGAACATGAGGAAAACTCACTAAAGGTCAACCTAGAGGCTGCTAGAGAAATATCTAAACAATTAAGACTTCGAGATATCGGAGGCTTAATCGTCATTGATTTTATTGATTTGATGAAAGAGGAAAATAGAAAAAAAGTATATAATGAGCTCCGAAATTATTTAAGACGAGATAGAGCTAAAGTTTCATTAGCTGAATTTTCAAATTTTGGCCTATTGGAGATGACAAGGCAAAGAATTGGACTAGATTTATTACATACACTATCAGATAATTGTCCTACTTGTAATGGGATTGGAGTTATATATTCAAAAGAAACATTGTTAACTAATATTGAATGTTGGTTGAAAAGTTTTAAAGCTAAAGCTAGAGACCGTAGGTTCACTATTTATCTTAACCCTAAATCATATAATTTCTTAAAAGATACAAAACAGTCAGAACTGAGAGGTTTTATGTGGAAAAATTGGATGTTGCTTGAATTGAAAGTTGATGAAAACTTATCTCCGCATGAATTTAAAGTATTTTCTAAGAAAAGAAATAAATTTGTAACAGAAGAAGTTTAACTTGTTTTCAGATAATAAAAAGAATAAATTTGTTGCTCAAAAATAGGAATACATATGCAGGCATTAATTGAACACAAAGGAAAACAATTCTTAGTAACTGAGAGTTTAGAGCTAAAGGTCCCTTATCTAGGTGGAAAAGAAGGCGATAAATTTGAAGTAGATAAAATTTTATATACTGACGATAGTAAAAAGAAAGAATTTGGAAAGCCATATTTAACTAATTTGACAATCTCAGGAAAAATATTATCTCATGGTAGAGATGATAAAGTTGTTGTTTTTAAGATGAAAAGAAGAAAAGGTTATCAGGTTAAAAATGGTCATCGGCAGAATTTTTCAATAGTAAAAATTGATAAATTTAAAAAGTCAACAAAAAAAGCAGCAACCAGTCCAAAAAAGGATATAAAACCTTCTAAGTCTAAAACAGAGAAAAAGGTTTCTGCTCCAAAAAAAGAAAAGAAAGAGGATAAGTAATGGCACATAAAAAGGGAATGGGTAGTTCTAAGAATGGAAGAGATAGTAATCCAAATTATTTAGGTGTCAAGAGAGCTGATGGACAAGCCATAACAGCAGGTGCTATAATCCTTAGACAAAGAGGAACAAAAATTTTTCCTGGTACTAATGTTTCAAGGGGTAAAGATGATACCTTGTTTGCTTTAGTTGATGGAAAAGTAAAATTCCAGAGAAAAGGAAAAACAAGAAAGCAAGTTAGTGTCCTCCCACTAGATAGCTAGAATAGTAAGTGCAGTACCTTAATAAGCAGTTCCTCTATACAATATTAGCTATACTTATCTCTAATTTATTATTTTCATATACCATTTCTGGTTTTATAAAAGATAATACCAATGGAGAGCCTATAGCATTTTCAAATACAACATTAGCTAATCCTCAAACAAAAGAAATTTTAAAAGGTACAGCCTCTGATATTAATGGATATTTTATCATAACAAATTTATCTAAAAATAATTACCAACTTAATGTATCAATAATTGGCTATGAATTATATTCAGAGCAAATTAATATCATTAATGAAAATGTTAGAGTCAATATACTACTAGAACCTCAAGCGTTAAATATAGATGAAATTAGTATCTCTGCGGAAAGGTCAAGATTTGAGGAGAAAGTTGAAGTTAGTAGAATTAATATAACTTCAGAAGAAATTAAAATGATTCCTGCATTTGTTGAATCAGATATCTTTAGGTCTCTACAACTATTCCCAAGTGTTTCTTCAGCAAATGATTTTAACTCTGCACTAATTGTAAGAGGAGGAAGCCCTGATGAAAATCTTGTATTACTTGATGGTGCTCAAATATACAATCCCTATCATGTGGGAGGAATATTCTCTACATTTAATGCAGATTTAATATCAGACACAGAATTCTTGGCAGGAGGTTTCCCTGCTAATTATGGAAATAGATTATCATCAGTTCTTTCTATTACATCAAAAGAAGGGAATTCAAAAGAAGGTAGGCTTCCAGAAAAATGGTCTACACTGAAGAAATATTGGGATTACAATGACCTAAAGGCTGATGTAAGCTTACTGTCTTCAAAAATATCAGCCCAAGGTCCAATTTATAAAGGCTCTTGGATATTTAGTGGAAGAAGAACATACTTTGACAAATTTGTTACAGCTTATAATAACATGCAAGATAATAACAACCCGTTTATTTATTTTTTCTGGGATACACATTTAAAAATACAAACAGAGCCATTCAAGTATAATAAATTTGTTTATAGTCAGTTTAATGGGTCTGACGACTTAACTGTAAATATATCAGGAGCAGATTTCCCAGAAGTTAATTTTGATTGGAATTGGATTAATTCTACTAAAAGTCTAGCTTGGAATTTCTTCCCAAATTCAAACTACTTTATTAATACAATGCTATCAAAGACTGAATATGTTTTTGATGTTGCATTTGGAATTGATTTTTCATCAATTCAAGAGGATGTAAATCAATATTGTGATGATGAAGGCCTATCTTCTGATACAGAATACATAGCAGATCTAACGTATAATTTAGATAATAAAGTTGATGATATTACATTAAACCAAGATATTAATATATTTATAAATGATGCTTTGGATATTGAATTGGGATGGGAATCAAAAAAACTTAATATGAGTTACGAGGAAGAGTTTGCAGGGCAACAAACTTATCGGAATGATGAGAATCCGACAATAAACAGTTTTTATATCAAGAATCTCCTTAATCTATTACCTACTTTATCTTTTGACTTGGGCTTGAGAGCATCGAAATCGAGTTATTATAACAAAACTATCTATGATCCACGAATCGGTATGAAATATATGGCGACATCTGACTTGGCACTTAAGCTAATGTGGGGAAAATTTACTCAATTTATGTTTACAATTAACCAAGATGAAGAGCTACTTCGTCTTGTAGATTTCTGGCAGGCAATACAAAAAGGTCAAATTCCTCAGGCAAATGATCATTATGTTATGGGATTAGAATATTGGATATCTAATGGAAATACTTTCTCTCTAGAAACTTATTATAAGCCATACTCAACACTTTACGATTTAAGTATTTATGTTGAAGATGCAACGGATGAAAATGCCTATTTTACGAAAGGAAAGGGATACAATTGGGGAGTTGAATTATTATATCAATTCCGTACAGATAGAATTAATGGATGGCTGGGATATGCATATTCTTTTATTAATCGGGAGATAGATTTAAATCGAGATGGAATAATTCAAAAGGACTCAGAAAACTATCCGTCAAATTATAGTAAACCGCACTCACTAAATTTTGTCCTAAACTACAAAATAGAGGGAAGTAAAAATACCTATATTGGATTTACAGGAGTTCTATCTAGTGGCGCACCATATACTCCTGTAATAGGGAAAGCATATTATGCTGGAGCAGAACAATATGGCAGCTTAGAACAGCCCTATGTAAATTTTGGAAATATTTATGATAGTAGAAACAGTGCTCGATATCCAATGTACTTTAGAACAGATATTAGCTTGACAAGAGATGGTAAAGTATTTAAAAATCCAGTGCAATGGAAATTTCAAATTGTAAATCTAACAAATAATTTTAATGTACTTTTTTATAATTGGAATCACTATGCATCTCCATCAAGAGTCTCTGCTATTAGTATGTTTCCTATAATATTTACACTTGGAGTTAATTTTGAGTTATAAAAATCATTTTATCTTTTTAACGTACTTTTTCTTAGTCTATTCTTGTATTAAAGAAATAGATGTTATGGAATTTTCAGATCAATATAGTGATTTTGAACAAGAACTTAAAGTAGAAGCACTGATACTTCCCTCTGGTAATACTGCAATCATTAGAATAGATAAGACTATAGCAATTGATAATGAAACCCTATTTAATTGTCAAGATGACAATGGGGATTGGGTTGGATCTGCATGTACATGTACTGAAAAAAATATTAATGATCAATGCCCTAAATATCAGAATGAATGTATATTAATTGGAGGGAATTGGATAATAACTCCAGACATAGAGCAGTTAGAAGGGTATTGTAACCTTGAGCAGATTGATGAGTTTAGCTGCACCAGTCCAATCTATAACCTTGAATGGTCTATTATTGATGATCTAGGTGAAGATGGAGAACTAGGAGATCCAACTGATGAGGATGGAGACTCTAATACAGATGAACCTAGCCAAGGCGAAGGAAATGGTGTTCCTGATTGCGGTGAACCTAATGTTGATGATCTTGAAGAAATAACGGAATTGAGTGGGGAAATACATGAACAAAATTGTAGTATCGTACAAATCATATATAATGATAATCAAATTTGCAATTTTGAATATAGTGCTTCTGCTGGAACTATCTATCAGGGAGAATCAGAGTTCCAATTTGCTGATACAACTAGTTGTCAAGTAGGTGATATTTTGTACGATGTTGACGATTTAGATGACTTATATTACAACTACGGTGCATATATCCCAGACGAGGACTGTCCAAATGATTTCTTTTCACATTATGAAAATGGAACATATAGTTTATATATTGAATGTAATGATGAAACTATCATTAGTAATAGTTCTGAGACAATACCATATCCAGTAGTATTTGTGAATCAAAATGACTTAAACATGGATGGTGTTGGATCTTGTTTAAACAATGAAAATATTTATGAATGTTTAAATGATAATTTTCAAGTGGACAATTTAGAATTCAACGTAGATGCAGAAAATAATGTTCTTAATTATGTCTCAACAGAAACATGGTATCAGGCTGTCCAATATTATGATCCATTTAAAAGGTGTTTCAATAGTTCTGGGCAGAATCCTAATTGGGTTTATTTACATGGACACTTTGCAACGGCTTACCCTCCCTCAGAGTCCACTAATCATTTCCCTGAAGGGGACTCACCTATTATCTTTACTAATCAAGAGCAAGTAGTTAGTACCACTGCAGAAATTGGATGTTATCAATATAGAATATATACTTTCTCAGAGGGTTACTCTAATTATTACTTTGGCTCAAATCTAGATCTCAAGGACCCGATAAGAAGTAATCTTAGAGATCAGAATTCAGGTGAAGTAGTTATTGGTGGATTTGGAGTAATGAGTGAGGAAGCAGTCACCTTTAAGATTACTAATTAATTCCAATTCATATTTGTTGGAATAATTTGATTAAAATTACTTAAATCATTTTCTATTTTTAATTCACTATCCATAAACTGACATAAAACTTCTAGCCTTAACTCAATATTATCTAATTCTAGCAATTTTTGCTTATCCGTGCTTTGCAATGGAAGTATTAGCGACCCTAAATTGGTAAGCATTTCAGTAGATATCATAGAAGTATCAATTGCATTTAAATTTACATCATCATCGTTGGAAGAAAATAAAGACATAAATTTATTTATTAGTTTCTTTCTTTTCTCCTGCTCTCTATCTACAAAGTCATCATCACTTAAAATATCCAAATCTACACATTTGTATTCTTTATCAGAGGTTAACTCTTTTTTTATCTTAACCTTTTCTAATCCAGAAACAACAATATTATAGGTTCCATTTTTTAATTTTTCATAATCTATTATATGACATAGAGTAGCAATATTATGATAATTTAAAAAATCTTTACCATCATCATCTAAATGAGATTTTAATAGTGATACACAAAAAAGTTTATCAGTTGAAAGAATATCATTAACCAACTGTTTATACCTAGGTTCAAAAATATTAAAGCTATATCCTGTTTTAGGAAACATTACAAAGTCAGGAATTACAAAGACGGGGGAAATTCCACTAAAATTACTTAAAATCTCTTTTTTACTAATCATTGGGTTTCCTTTTGTGAAATTGAGATATCAATATTTCTTCTTAATCCTTTATACTTTGTTCTCTTAACAGCACTACCTTTAAATAGCGTCCTAAATTCTTCTTCTGTAAGAGAATCCCAATCATCATAATTCTTATCTTTAATCCTATTTCTATCAAGGAATTCATCTGAATCTGATAATTGAGAGAATCTAATATTCCATGGGCATACCTCTTGACAAATATCACATCCAAAAATCCAATCATTTAAATTAAGAACATCATCTGAAAAGTCATCTCTATGTTCAATAGTCATATAGGAAATACACTTATTTGCATCTAGTACATACGGTTCTACAATTGCATTGGTAGGACAGTTATCTATACATGCAGTACATGTACCACACAAATCTGTATCAAAAGATGAATCATAAATTAATTTCTTATTAATTACTAGTTCACCTAAGAAAACCCATGTTCCAAACTCTTTTGTAATTAAATTAGTATGCTTACCAATTTTACCAATACCTGCTCTTTCAGCCCATGCTTTCTCCATGATAGGAGAGGTATCTACACAAAAATATCCATCAATAGAGTTATCTAATAATTTAATTTGATTTAATAGCTCTTTAAGCTTTGACTTAATTACAAGATGATAATCATCACCTAATGCATAGTTGGAAACATATGGAGGACCATATTCCTTGGTTGAGGAACCCGTAAAATAATTAAGCGCTACTGAAATCACTGATTTTGATTCGCTATAATAATTCAGTAGATTAGATCTTTTATTAATATTCTTCTCCATCCAAAGCATTGAAGCATTATATTTTTTATCAATCCAATCATTTAGTCTCTGAGCATCATTTTCATGATAATCTGCAGGTGCAATTCCAGCTTTAGAAAAACCAACTTCTAAACATTTTTCTTTTATATGATTAGTAAGTAGCTGTAAATCCAAACTTATATTTTCTTTAATAAAGATATAACTTCATCTTTGATTAATCGGTCGCTATCTGTATTAATTTTCAATATTAATGATTGATTTAAAATGTCTTTAGCTTTTGCATAATCATTAATAGCATAGTATGCTTTCCCAAGCCAAAGATAATGACGTATATCTTTAGGATTAGCGTTTACTGCTTTTTTAAAATAATTGATTGCTTCTTCAAAAGAACCTATAGGTGGAGTTGCATATACTAGGCTAGCCATATTCCTTTCGATCCATGATAGATCCGCGATATTATAATGCCATCTACCCATTACATGTAAACTACCATCATAATTAGGATCTAATTCAATTGCCCTAAGGCAATATTTTTTCATATCATAAGAATTAAGGATCTTCTGCTTTGTTCCTTCTAACTGCCCTTGCCTACCAAACATAACAGCATACCAGTGATTAGATTTTGCAGAATTAGGATTTATATCTAATGCTTTTTTAGCAAAAGGTAATCCTTTACCTATATATTCCTTTTGTAAATTTTCATCTAGTGTTTGATCTGACAAATCAAAGTATGCTCTTGCTAGCCTCCATAGAATCTCATAGTTATCTTTATTGTTTTTGTAAAATTCTAATGATAATTCAAATGCAACTTCAAAATTATTATTTTCCTGATTCTCATCTATTATTTTATATATAGAATCATTTGAAGCAAACAATAAACTAGTAACAAATATTATAGAATAAATAACAAATATATTTTTCATCTAAAACTCCTAAAATTTTTCAAAATAAATAATCTTTAATTCTCGATTTGTATACTCTTTTTCACCATTCATATTCTGCTTACTTATATAATTTTTTGAAATATCTTTAATGTCAATTTCAAGCATCAAATTTTCTGCTATAGTCCATCTTAAACCTGCGTTTAAATACCCTTTCCCTTTTCCAAATAGATTAAAACCATCACTTACTTTAAAATTATCATTCATTGCAGAATCATATTCTAGAAGTAATGAAAAACTTCTATTAATCTCCTTATCAAGTCCAAAGAAAAAATTTAAATCTTCATCTCTAAAAACAGTATTAGACTCATTCCCATGACTGTAAGGATCTGACTCCCAAGAGTTTTTATTAAGTCCAATATGTAATCCTAAATTTCCACCCAAATTCCAATTTTTACTTCCTGTGATATAAATACCCATTGCTTTTTGCTCATATCTATCAAAATTATAATAATAAAAATCACCTGCATATAACTCAGATAGAAAACGTCCTCTTCCCTGCGTATCTAAACCTACAACAATAGCTGGTAGTTGTTGAGTCTCATCGTATAATCGATATCTAATTTGGAGCTCTGGCGTTGGCTTATTAAATGTCGGTTCTTTTTCACTTATAAAATCTTGGATTCCAAATGATAGTCCTATAAAAAAATTATTAGTAATTCCTATTGATAATTTAGGTAATACTCCTCCACCATCAGTTAATAATGTTTCTAAAGTGAATGATCCTTTGGGTAGAGTTCCACTTGTAGGAATAGATACCAAATCAAGAGGAGGATATGGCTGCTCTTTCTGACAAAAGATAGTAGAGAAGGTTATAAATAAAGTAAGCAATATTTTAAAACTAGGTATCATTTTTCTAGCCTTTGAACAATCGAATCATCAGAGATATAGAATTCTTTTATTTTATTATTTGCATGAAACCATACCTCTCTTATTGTATTATTTTGATTATTATAATTTAGTATAATGTGACCAATATAATCATTTTGGATAGAATTGATCTGATACATAATAGGAAATCCATCCTTATTATACTGAATCTCAGTTATATAACCATTATTATAAGCTGTGAAATTATCTCCAAATAAATAATTAATAAACTGATTACTCTTCATATGATTATTGAAAAAATACTCTTTGAGCATTATTGTCTCTCTATATTCTGTTATAAGGTATAATTCTTGATTATCATCATAATGAAAAATTTTAGAAAATTTGATGCTATCCTGATCAAACCAAAAAATTGATGTTATAACATCTTCACTATAGTTAGACTCAATGTATCCTGGCTGAATATCATCATAGAATGGATGTATATCTGATAGCATTGATACTATATTCTCATACTGATGCTGACCATATGAAATACCAATAGCTACAATAAGAGTAATTATTTTTTTAATATGGTATACTTTTTTCATTATTTAATAATCTGTTAACAATATATAAATATAATCTATCTTTTAAATGAAAGCAATACAGGACGATGATCTGATATTAAATCTTCATATATATTATATCCGCCCATATAGTCTCCTACTTTAATTGTCTTTATCAAATAATCTGAATCATTTAATAATAATGATTTTGTAATTAATATATGGTCAAGAAAACTTACATATGGTTCCTTTGGATAAGTTGCTTGAGAAATATCCTCTACTATCTCACTAGTTACAAAATAGAATTGTTCATCAATTAAAAAAGGGTCAAAACAATGTTCTCCCCAAGCATCCTTCAAATCATCATTCCAATCACCCAAAATGATAAAGTTAGAATACCCTAAATTAACATCAGTCATTACGTAATCATATAACATCTTAACTGCCTCTTTTCTTCTATTAAGACCAGAATCACAACACTTCATGTGTAAGTTTATAATGCTATAGAAAGTTGAATCAGAATATCTAAAGAAATCAGCTCTTAATGGTGGTCTTCCTGCAAAATTATAGTCATTCTCTGCAAAAGGTTCAACTTTTCGAACTAATTCAAATTCATCTATTTTATATATAATTGCTTGATGCATAAAAGATGATTGATCAGACATTACATAATTATAATTTGGTAGAAAATTCATAAGCTCACTAAACCAACCCTTCTTTCTGATTTCTTGAAATGCAATCATATCAACATCAAAATCATTAATTGCTTCACTAAGCGCTAAAATTGTTTTCTCATCTGCAGTTGGAAAAAATTCACAATTCCAAGTTATTATATCTAATCTGTCATCTGCTCCAAATTGAGGGAAGGTCCAATTATCTTCATGACTCTCAACTTTTATTTTATTCGGTATAGATTTATTTGTTTTTGATGTTTTATCAAACTGCTTATATACCTCATTTAATGCAATAGAATTTTTATTATTAATAAATTCTCTCATATTAGGGTCAGGGTCAAAATCATCAAGAAGTAATGATTGAGACTGATCATTTTTTGTTATGAATTCATAATCTGTCATTTTATTATCATTTACAAGTAATTGAATATGGCCAAATGATGTTCCATTTCCATAATTCTGCATGATAATTGTTCCTACATTTGGGTCGACCCAAGGAATACGGTATCCTTTGCTCACTCCTCCAGAAACTATGATATCAACACCCTCAGAAAACAATCCCATTTCAATAGCATTTAGAAGATCATATTCCTCTCTCTCATTATTCTTTATTTGATTAATGAAGTCATTGTATACTTCTTCTCTATCCCATGGAACCCCTGTGCTAGTTAATATAATTGTAACATCTGATATCTCTCTTATCTTAGGAATCCAATAATCTAAACTTTTCTTTATACCTACAACGCTAATCCCTTTAATGTTACTAGATAATACTTTATCCTCTAATTCTCCATCAACAATCCCTATAAAACCAAATTTGACTCCATCAATTTCCTTAACAAATGTTTTTTTAAAATTTTGACTAGATAAGTCACATTCATTGCATTCAATATTCGTTATAAGAAATGGAAAATTTGATGATTCTGCCAAATGATTTAAATTTTTTGCTCCATAAACAAAATCATCAGAACCTGGAACTAAAGCCGTATATCCAATATCATTCATAAAATTAATCATTGTTTTTCCACTATCTATAACTGACATTGGATGACCTTGAAAGAAATTACCTCCATCTAAAAGCAAAGATTTATCAATGTTAATATTATCTTTAACATATTTATAATAGCCAGAACCACCAATCATTAAAGGTGGATATTTAGGGTTCATAAAGTATGCATTCTGTTCTGCTATAGAGCCATGAAGATCATTAGTGGTAAGTAAATCTACCTCAATTGATTTTGAGAACACAATAGTGAAGGAAAAAAATATATAAAAGATTTTTTTATAATTCATTTCACTAAAAATTATAACTCATAGTTATTACAAAATTTGTTTCAGACTCATTCACAATATCTAATTCAGGCCTATTTTCATCTTCTACTGGAAATAAATCTGGAAACATATAATTTGTAGATTTATAATCAAAAGCATAATCCAATGTCAAATTTGAGTTTATATTGAATCCACTTCCAAATGAAACTACACTTGAAGATGAAATGTATGGCCTAAATGGAGAAGACATATACTGCACTCCAAAACGAAGTGGCAAATTATTAAATCCAAAATGTTCAACTCCGATACTATATCGTTCATAGCTACTTAAGGTATAATCTGCATCATAAATATTTTTCTCATAGTTGACTATAAAATTAAAATTCTGATTAGATGCATCTAAAATAGCTAAGGAAACATTATATGTTTTAGGTTTGTGAATTTCATCAAGGAATTTTAATTCAATATAATTAAAAAAGAAATGCGATGCTAATTCATTAGATCCATATAGACTAGACAATGCAGAAAGATAAGATTCAAAATCAGTATAGCTATCATCAATCATAGATCTACTTATAATAAATTCATCCCTAAATGAAAAATTTAATAAGATTTGTTCAAACTTCAAATTACATCCAAATGAAGAGAAACTCACTTTATCTAATTTATAAGCTATATTATAAGGAGGGACTAATGATAATTCTAAATTATCTTCTGCTATTATAGTATCTATATAAACTTCCTCATTAATAGTGCTCTGATCTAACATATTATATCCATAGCCAATTGATGCAACTATATTATTAATTAGCTTAAACTTAACTGCATGACCGATACTAAATAATTTCTGATCTCCTTTTGATTTTAGAACATGATAACCAAGCAAGGGATCTCTAGAAAAAATATTACCATCATCCGATGCTAGCTTTCCTCTAACTTCTTCCTCATAAGAATAATTAAATATATTGTAAGGCATCATAGATATTCCTGTAGAAAAATTAAAATCATTAATCTGAAAATTATAACTTGCTCCAAAGGTGAGTGAATTAATTATAGAAGAATTTTTAACATAATCTGCCTCTGCTAGATAATCACCAAAGTAATCTTTAACGACCATACCTCTTCGTTCTGCTACAAAACTTCCTTGATAGTTTGATATAATAGAGAATCCTCGCTTAGATATAATCATATTGGAAGGATTAGATGAAATAGATAACGCAGATAAATCAGTAACCGCAGCTGTAGAACCCAAGGCTGTGGATCTTGCTGATATTGAAGATGAATTAATTCCTACAGAAGATTCATATAAACTTTGAGCGTAGAATAAATTCATAAATAGAAAAAATATTAGTTTAAAATGCATAATCTATCTGTATCCTATAATTAGATTCTTTATTACTTATAGCTGGATTATCGATCCAATATCCAGATGTGGTCTGAGCTTCTGTAACTGTCGTAGAAGTAAAATAATTGGTAATTGTATATTTTAAATTAATAGATAAAGATTCTATAGGTCTAAATCTCATTGACACCCAATTATGTATTGCTCCAGATTCTGAATCAAAGATTCTAAAATCTGTATCTTCTATATACCATATAAATCCTTTTACAAAAACACTTCCACCTTTTACCGTAAATTTATCATCCATATTATGAGTAAGGG
>CAZKFO010000006.1:0-1748 GCA_964552145.1 uncultured bacterium
CTTCAGCTTCCAATAGATGTTGTTTGTACAAAAGATTTAAAATCTCATGATGATATTGATGTGAAACTAATTGATGAACTATCTGATGATGATATTGGTTTTGATGTTGGCCCTGAGACATGTATTAACTATAATATGTTTATCCAGTCTTCAAAAACATTGATTTGGAATGGCCCCGTAGGATTGTTTGAAGATACTCGCTTTTCTACTGGAACCCAGGATATAGCTAATTCATTGGCTGAAGCAGGTAAAAAGAACCAAGCTACTGTTATTATTGGAGGAGGAGATACTGTGACAGCAATTGATAGCTTTAACCCCAATCTGGAATACTCACATATTTCTACGGGGGGAGGCTCTACTCTTGAATTACTATCAGGTAAAGAATTACCTGCCTTAACCGCATTGGAGGAATAATGAAATATTGCATAGCTAATTGGAAAATGAATTTTGATATTGAAAAATCTGTTAATTTTGCCTCAAGTTTATTAAAAAAAGACTTGCATAATACAGAAACTACAATTATTTTGAGTCCCTCCTTTACATCTTTGGTCGATGTGAAAAATGCACTAGATGGAAGTGTTATTCAGCTGGCTGGACAAAATATGAATAGTCATCTTTCAGGAGCGCATACAGGTGAAGTTTCTGGTTCTATGCTTAAAGAAGTTGAGTGTGATTGGGTGATTTTAGGCCATTCTGAGAGAAGACAGTATTATTATGAGGAGGATGTCATTCTAAATGATAAACTTAATACTGCTATTGAGAGTGGCCTCAACCCAATTCTTTGCGTTGGTGAATCGTTAAATCATAGAAAGAACAATGAAACTTTTTCAGTTTTAGAACATCAATTAGATATAGCACTTAATCATTTATCTATTAATGATAGGAAAATTCTTATAGCCTATGAACCAGTCTGGGCAATTGGAACAGGCTTAGCTGCTACGGTAGATATAATAGCTGAAGTATCAGAGCACATAAAAGAATATTTAATGCAAAAATTTTCATTAAATATTCCTATTTTATATGGTGGAAGCGTATCAGAAGAAAACAGTGCATCGATAATTGCTGTTAATAATGTTGATGGTTTTCTTATAGGTGGTGCTTCATTAGATGTAAATGAATTTTATAGTATATATTCAAGTATGATTGAAAGGTAATATTAAATGTTTTATTCAATTGCTTTATTTGTTTTTGTTGTTGTCTGTTTGTTACTAGTAACTATTATACTACTTCAAAGTAGTCAGTCAGGTGGTATGGGTAGTATTGGTGGTGGGAATAATTTCCTTGATGGTGCATTAGGTAGTCAAGGTGCAGATGCTCTTTTACTTAAGACAACTACCGTATTAGCTGTTATCTTCATGTCTTTGGCTATCATGATTAATTTACTTGATAATCCAGGTTCAAAAATGAATTTCTCCACTGAATCAGTTTTAATGAAGAATAATAAGGGAGAGGTTATTCCTGGTGCAGGAACTTCGATTGATGAGTTGAAAAAATCTGATGCAACTCCAAAAGAAGGGCTGTCTAATGATCAAGAAAATAAAGTTTTACCTTCAACAGAATAACTTTTATCTGCTGAAGTGGTGGAACTGGTAGACACGCTGTCTTGAGGGGGCAGTGGGAGTAATCCCGTGCGGGTTCAAGTCCCGCCTTCAGCACAATAAGGAGCTCAAATGCATTTACTAATCATTATATTTATTGGAATGATTTTCTCAAATGAAATCACATCGGAAGAAATTGATGCAATAAAG
>CAZKFO010000006.1:1758-3207 GCA_964552145.1 uncultured bacterium
TCAGCACAACAAGGAGTCTAAATGTATTTATTAATCATCGTATTATTTTCAACTCTGTTTTCAGATATTATTACATCTGAAGAGATAGACATTTTAAAGAAATATAAAGAAGCCAATTATCAATCTACTTCACACTACAATAGCTTCAATGTATTAATTAGTAAAGACTTAGAAATTGATGATGTGAACACATGTATACTTCTATATGAATCATGTCTCTTTAATGATGAACTTAGTTTAGCAAACAAATATCTGAATATGGCTATAGGGATTGATAAAAATAATAGCTCATATAGAGATATGTCATTCAAGTTAGAAGAATATAGAGATTTATTATCTCGGGCTAAGAAAACTTATGAGAAAGATTTGCTTGATGAGGCTGGAAGAGATTATTTAAATATAATTAAAACATACCCAGATAGAGCTCTTCCTTATTACGAACGAGGAATTGTCTATAGAAGTATGAAAGAATACGATAAAGCTATTGATAGTTTTAATAGCGCAATGAATTTGAACCCCAACAAAGAACTGTATAAAAAAGCAATTATTTCAATAGCTCAAAGGATAGCTCAAGAAGCTGACCAAGATGCCAAGAGACAAGATTATAATTCTGCAATTCCTAAATATCTGCAAGCAATAGATTATTATCCGCAGTTTACTCAAGCCTTGTTTAATTTAGCTAAAGCCTTTTACTTTCTAACAGATTATGAAAACTCTAAAAAGTATTTACTTTTAAATATAGAAGTTGATTCAACTCAAGATCAAAGTTTTAAAATGCTTGCAGATATATATCGCAAAGAGCGTAATGTTGACCAGGCTATTAATTACTACAAGAGAGCCATAGATGTTAACCCAAATTACTACAAGGCCTACTATAGTTTAGCTACATTATATATGAATTCTTCTCCTAGTCAGGCTAAGATATATCTTCAGAAGGTTGTAGATATAAAATCTGACTATTCTAAGGGATATGAAACTTTAGGTATATTAAATATGCAATTAGGTGAATATGATGATGCTCTTGAAAATCTATTGCTAGTATCTGAGCTTGATGACAGAAACTATAAATGCAACTATTTATTAGCAGATATATACATTCAAAGGGCAAGCATTAATAATTCCAAAGAAGATTTCAATGCAGCTAAAGGATATGCTAAGAAAGCTTTATCTATAAAACGAACTTGTGCTCCAGCATACTTTTATCTTGGCTTATCAGAAAAAGGTCTAGGTAATAAGCCTGCAGCAAAAGATGCATTTGAGAAAGCTAAAAATAATAAGGATTGGCGAGCGAATGCAGCCTATGAATTAGAGCTTCTTGAAAAAGGAAAATAATTGATGTTTAGTTTATTTATTAATGATTAAAGCTGTTATTTTTGATTTAGATAATACTCTTATGGATTTCATGAAAATGAAATCCATGTCAATAGATGCTGCTATAAATGGGATGAT
>CAZKFO010000006.1:3236-16000 GCA_964552145.1 uncultured bacterium
AACAGCAAAAGATGATATATATAAAATATATGAAACTGAAGGCTATGAGTATCAAGAGGTTTTTGATGATTTCATATCTGAATTTTGTGGTTTTTTAGATAAGAAATATCTAGCTGCAGCCATTGTTTCCTATCGCAAAACAAAAGATGCTACCATGATGCTTTATCCTAATGTAAACAGTACAATAATAAATTTATCAAAAAAAGGTTTGAAGCTAGGAATTGTAACTGATGCACCTAGTAGGGAGGCTTGGATTAGACTTTATTCTATGAGAATGCATCATCTTTTTGATGTTGTTGTTACTTATGATGACACAAATAAAAAAAAGCCTTCAAGAGAACCATTTAAGAAAGCTGCTGACTTATTAGATGTAGAATCAGATAATATATTAATGGTTGGAGATTGGCCAGAGAGAGATGTTATTGGTGCAAAGAAATTAAATATGAAAACAGCATTTGCTAAGTATGGTGATATGTTTGGAACGGAAAACTCTGGTGCTGACTATGATTTAGATAATATAGGTGAGATAATTGCTATTATTGAAAAAGAGAATTCCTGTGCTTAGCGTAGGTACAGATATAGTAGAAGTAAATAGGATAAAAGTTTTAATTGATAGGTATAGTTTAAGGTTTCTTAATAGAATTTTTTCTAATGAAGAAATAAAGTATTGTGAAAATATGGCAAATCCGGCTATTCATTATGCTGGTAGATTTTCCGCAAAAGAAGCTGTTGTTAAAGCTCTCTCCAGTCGTAAAGATCAAAGAAAATTTTTATCCTATAATAAGATATCTATTTCTAATAATAATACAGGGAAACCTTTTGTTCGCTGTGATACAGTCGATTCAGATAATATTCATATTTCTATCTCTCATACTAAGGAACATGCAATAGCATTTGCTATTTACTCTAGAGATGATAAAAGTTCTTAATCTAAAACAGTCTCGAAAGTTAGATGAATTATCTATACGTGAGAATACTAATTTAGATACCTTGATTGATAGTGCTGGAAAAGCGCTCTGTTTACATATTATTGAAAACATTTCAACTCCATTTGAAAAAGAAATCCTTTGTATCTCTGGGATTGGGAATAATGGTATGGATGCCATTGTATGTAATTATTATTTAAATAAGAATAATATAAATTCTAGATTATTAATTATTAATCCTGAAAATATTCATCATAAATATCTTGAAAAATATACTTTAGATGTAGATCTTATTAATCTAGATAATTTAAATGATATATCTTGCTATGACTATATTGTTGATGGATTACTTGGGACAGGTCTAAACAGAGATATAGAAGGAGTATATTTCAATGTTATTAATAAAATAAAAGAACATAATAATATAATTTCAATAGATGTTCCTTCTGGAATTTATACTGATTCTGGACGAGCTGCGAATAATTATATTAATGCTAAGCAAACGGTTACTTTTACATATCCTAAACTGTGTCATTTTTTAACTGATGGGTACTCTAGTACTGGCGACTTGCATGTTTATCAAATTGGTCACTCTAAAAAAGGTTTAGATGACATCAATATTAATGTAATAGAAAAAGAAGATATATATAAAAAAACGAAGCCAAAGAATAAAACAATAAATAAGTATTCAGACTCTAGAACAATTACATTATGTGGCTCTAAGGAATATACAGGAGCCTTATTATTGAGCAGCGTTGCAGCTATGCGTGCAGGAGTTAAAATATTAAAAAAGATAATTCCTCTATCTTTGGCTGAAATATCCTGCCAGCAGTTAGAGTCAATTGATATACTAATTGAAGATAATGATAAAGGGTACTTAGGTTTAGAAAAATATAATGATGTTACAGTTGAACTCACTTGGGCTGATACTCTACTAATAGGTCCAGGTTTAAATGATAATCACGATTCTATTTCTTTAATATCAAGGATCCTAAGTGAGTATTCGGGGATATGCGTTATAGACGCTGCAGTCTTTAAGGCTATAAGTAGTGGAGAATTAATGTTTGAGAATATACCTGAATATTCTATACTAACTCCTCATCAAGGAGAATTTCTAAGGATTTTAGGAGTTTCTTCTGAGGAATTTCAGAATGATACAATTAGAATATTAGATGACTTCTCAAAAAAATTGTGCAATAGAGTTCTAGTTTTAAAAGGGCCAAATACGATTATAATGAATGGAAAAGGAGATAAATTTATTATTTCTAATGGAAATTCACTTTTATCAACAGCTGGAACCGGTGATGTCTTATCAGGAATCATTACGGCTTATGTGTCTAATGGGTATACTTTATTAGATAGCGCCATAATTGGTTCATATATACATGCTGAGTGTTCAAAATATTTAGATAATCAAATGAATGATAATATTATAGCTTCTGACCTATTACCTATAATACCTAAAATCCAGTACTCTATAAGGAATTATAAAAATGAGGATTAGCTATTTAATTTTTATAATTAATATACTTCTCATATTATGCATGACGATAATTGACGTTGAATTTTTGCTGAAATATAAGTTTTATAGATATGATACCTACTTTCACTTTTTCATGTATATGATATTTTCATTTTTATCAATACAGATAATATATAATAATAGATCAAAAAGGTTCCTTCCTCTTATGTTAGTTTTTCCATTTATTACAGAGTACATGCAGTATTTTCTTCCCACTCGTTCTCCAGATATAAAAGATTTATTTAATAATTATTATGGTTTAATTGCTGGTATAATATTATTTATTATATTTAAATATGTTAAAAAAGCTCAATATATCAAATCTTGCAATAATTGATAATCTTTCCATTGAATTTGATTCTTCTTTTAATGTAGTTACAGGTGAATCAGGTTCTGGGAAAACAATATTATATAAGGCTATTAATTATTTATTAGGTGAAAAATTTAGAAAAGCTGATTTAAGATACGCAGAAGATAAGTGCATGGTTGAAGGGATTATTGAAATTGATAATACAAAACACAGTATATCTAGAATATTCACCAAAGGAACTGCTAAGTGTTTTATTGATAATAAGCCAACTTCAAAAAAAGAGTATATTGCATTCTTGAAAAATTCATGGGAATCATATGGGCAACATGAAAAACAGCATTTAGTCAAAGAGGATAGTCATATAAAATATTTAGATTATTTCGCAGGTAATGTTGAAAGACTAGATCGATATCAATCTCTCTTTAATGACTATAATGCTTTAATTTTAGAAGTAAATATTATGAAAGAAAAAGTTGATGATTATAATAATAATAAAGAGCTCTATGATTTTCAATTAAATGAGATTAATCAAATTGACATATTTTCTGGACAGGATATTGAAATATCAAATACTATTACTAACTTAAAAGAAATAAAAGAGATATCTGATGTATTAAATAAAGTTATTAATCTCAATTCATCCAATTCAAGGCTAATTGAATCTATTGAAAATGCAAGCAGGCTTCTATCTAAACTGGATGAAAAATCAGAAAAAGTCATTGAAACCATTGATAGGCTTGAAAATTTAATAACTGAGATAAGTGATACACAGTATGAATTGGCTAAAAATTCTAGAGATTTTTATTATAGTGAAAATGATTACAATGAGCTACACAAACAGCTGGTATCTATAAATGAGTTAAAGAGAAAGTATGGTGGTACTATTGAATCTGTTCTCAGATACAAACAGGATCTCTTAAGTATGATAGACAATGCAAATAATTTTGAAGAGCTTATTATTAAGAAAAAAGATAAAATCAATTTTTTAGAGAAAAAAATAAATGATCTATCTAGAAAGTTGTTTAAAACAAGACAAGCTGAAGCATTAAAGTTAGAAAAAAAAGTTAGGAAAGATTTAGCTCGAATGGACATGGAAGACGTAGAGTTTGTAGTTGAATTAGGCGTGCCTACGCTGAATGATGTTGCTATAGATAAATGTATGATTGCAATACGAACCAATAAAGGAGAGTCAATTAATACAATAGGAAAAATTGCTTCTGGAGGTGAATTATCTAGAATAATGCTAGCGATTAAATTATCTATAAATTCTAATTCTAAAGGGAAAATATACATATTAGATGAAATTGATTCTGGTCTTTCAGGGAAAGAAGCTAATAGTATTGGATTAATAATTCAAGATTTATCTAGGTCCAATCAAGTAATATGCATAACTCATTTATCTCAAATTGCATCAAAGGCAGATAGACATCTTAAAATTTCAAAATTTGAAAACAATAATAGGACATCTTGTAAAATAGAAAATCTTGACGTTAATTCTAAAATAAATGAACTTGCTATATTAATAAGTGGAAAAGAAGTAACAAGTCAAAGTATTGATTATGCAAAAAAAATGTTAGGTGCTTAAAATGGATAAATTTTTAATCAAGGGTGTAAAAGAATTATCAGGAGAAATTAAAATAAGTGGTGCAAAGAATGCTGTCTTACCCGTAATGGCTGCTACTTTGATTGTCCCTGGAAAATTTAGAATTCTAAATGTTCCAAATTTAAGAGATACTCGTACAATGATAAAATTATTAGAAATAATAGGTTGTACAGTTCAATATAATAATGGTAATGAATTAATAGTAGACTCTACAGATGCTAATAACCCCTGCGCGCCATATGAACTAGTAAAAACTATGAGAGCTTCTTTCTATGTGCTTGGACCTCTATTGGCAAGATTTCAACGATCTGAAGTTTCTCTCCCAGGTGGATGTGCCTGGGGCCCTAGACCAGTTGACTTCCATATTAAGGCCCTTAAGGAAATGGGAATTAATATCGATTTGGAAAGTGGTAATATTATTGCTTCAGGTCAACCTAACGGAACAGAGATTTCTTTCCCTAAAAAAAGTGTTGGCGCTACAGGAAATATATTAATGGCTGCTGTAAAAGCTAAAGGACAGACGGTGATACGTAATGCAGCTAGAGAGCCTGAAATTGTTGCGTTAGGTGAATTCCTTATTATGCTAGGAGCTGACATACAGGGTTTAGGAGAAGATATCATAACCATTAATCCTATCTTAATAGAAGAATCAGATGTAGAATTTTTCATCATACCCGATAGAATAGAGGCCGGTACTTTTATGATGGCTGTAGCGGCTACTGGTGGAGAATTAAAACTTACAAATGTTTACCCAAGACATCTAGACTGTGTTATTAGTCAGCTTATTAAGGTAGGCGTGGATATAGTAGTTGATAATGAATCGATTACAGTAAAATCTAATAGAAAATTAGTAGCTGTAAACATGGAAACGTTAGAGTATCCTGGATTCCCCACAGATTTACAAGCCCAGTACATGGCTTTGATGATGATAGCAAAAGGTCAATCTAATATAAAGGATAACATATACATTGACAGGTTTACACATATTGCTGAATTAAATAGAATGGGTGGGGATGTATCATTAATTGATAATGTTGCTACTGTTAAGGGTGGGAGCTCATTATCTTCAGCTCCTGTTATGTGTACAGATATAAGAGCAAGTGCTGCATTGATTATATCAGCTTTGTGCGCTAAGGGAGAAACAGAGATTAGTAGAATTTATCATATAGATAGAGGCTATGAGAATATTGAGCAGAAGCTTAAAAAAGTAGGTGTTTGTATAAAAAGATTGAGTAGCTGAAATATTTTGTTACATAGTAAGTCATTCTTTTATTTGAATTTTTGAAAATAATATCTTAACTTTGTAGTGAGGATTAAAATAAAACAAGGAGTAATAACAATGAAGAAAGTAATTGTAGCTGTTACGTCAGCTTTATTAGTAACAAGTTTATTCGCAAACACAACTGTTTCATTAAACAAGTCAGTGAATGATAAGTCTCCTACTGTTAATGTAAATATCAATTCAGATAAAGATGTTTATGGATTGCAGTTTGACTTACTTTACAATCCAGCAGATTTAACTTTAGATGCATCTGAAATTTCATCAATGATTAATGGTGTTGATCAGGTGTATGCAAAAGTTAAAGAGGATGGTCTTGTTAGAGTTGTAATGTTTGATTTAAATGGTAATAAGATTCATAGTAATTCTGTTACTTCATCAAATATTATCTCTATCCCTTTTAGTTCAAATAGTTCAAAGGGTTTAACGTCTGTTGTACAGTTTGACAATGTTATAGTTGCAGGTTTTAATGGCGAAGATTTAAATTCAGATCATGAAGATTACTACATGGATATTGCAAATTCAGCACTTCCTGCTGTAACTTCTTTATCTGATAACTATCCAAATCCATTTAACCCTACTACCAACATTGACTATAGTCTTTCAAAAGGTGGATTTGTTTCAATTGTAATCTATGATATGAATGGTTCAGAAGTTAGAACACTAGTTTCAGAGGTTCAATCAGCTAATAGTTATTCAGTGCCATGGAATGGTCTAAATAATAGTGGTCAGTCAGTTTCTTCAGGAAAGTATGTGTATAGAATGTCTGCTCCAAGTTTTAGTGAAACAAAGTCAATGACCTTATTGAAGTAATACCTTTTAAAACAGTCATTCCTTGTTTTAATGTAAGGGCTCTTTATTTTTAAAGAGCCCTTTTTTATTTGTTTAATATATTAAATGAAAATAATATACACTCTGTTAAAGAATTGGATAAGTAAATGGAATTAAAAATTGTTATTATTGGTGCTGGCGAAGTTGGATTTAATCTTGCTAAATCATTATCGAGAGAGAATTATGATATTACAGTAATTGATAATAATTCATCCAAATGTGTTAGAATAACAAATAATCTAGATGCACATGTTATTGAAGGTGATGGAGCTTCTCAGAGAGTCCTTCAGGAAATTGACATGAAAAAGGTTGATTTTCTTGTTGCATTAACGAGGATAGATGAAGTGAATTTAGTTGCATGCAGAATATCAAAGAAGATGGGAGCAAGGCATGTTATATGCAGATTGAGGAATACAGAATATATACATAAGAAGGCTATTATTACTCCAGAGCAATTTGGCATTGAGTTTGTAACTTATCCTGAGAAGGCTGCTCAGATTGAGATAGAACATTTGGTTAGAAGATCTTCAACCGTTGAAGTTCAGGAATTTAAAGATGGTGAGATTCTAATGGTTGGAGTTAATCTAGAATCTTCTTCTCCATTGATAGGTCGGACGATCGAAAATGTTGTTATATCTAATCCATTTACCGCTCATAGAACAGTATTAATTAATAGGAGTGATGAATTCTTCATACCTACTTCTGATGATATCTATAAAAAAGATGATCATGTTTATTTTGTAGGTAGAAAAAATGATATAGAAAACATTCAAAGTATGGCTGGAAAACCTTCTTTTGATGTTAAGAATGTAATGATCTTAGGGGCTGGAAAGATAGGTCGGTTGCTTGCAAAATCTCTTCAAGATGACTACAATGTTAAAATAATTGAGAAGGATAAGGAAAAAGCATAAAAATTCAGTCCTAACCTATCTGATTCATTAATGTTGATTGGTGATGGTTTAGATATTGAATTCCTAGAATCAGAAAGTATATCTGAAGTAGATTGCTTCGTTGCAGCTACTGAGAATGAACAGACTAATATGTTAGCGGCACTATTAGCTAAGCATTATGGTGCAAAACAAGTTATTCTTCATATTACTACTACTAATTATTTGAAGTCTGTTAGAAGAATTGGGGCAGATGCTATTGTCAGTAAAAATATATCAGCCGTTAATGAAGTATTAAATGTTATAAGATCTAATGAAGACAATGTTGAGATACATAGGTTTGACGATGTCGGAGTAGAGGCAATAGATATTATAGTTGATAAAGCATCAAACTACTTATTGAATAATATGAAGATGGAAGATATTCCTTCGGAGTTTTCTATATCTGCGATAATTAGAAAAGACAAAATAATTATACCTAACTATATGAGTGAGATTAAGGCTGAAGATGAATTACTCATATTTGTAAGGCCAGAGGACGCCCAAACAGCGGAAAGTCTATTTGTTAAGAGATGATTCAAAAAACTATAATAAAATTTTTAGGTTATATTTTATTATTCTTAGGTGTCTCTATGTTAATGACAGCAGGATGGTCCTTATATTATAGTGAAGATGATCTGCTTGCATTTATTAAGTCAGGATCTATTACACTTGTCATATCATTGATTTTATTATTGATTTCTAGTGGAAAGACTAAAAATTCAATCAATTTAAAAGAAGGTTTTTATGTAGTTACTATTTCTTGGCTTCTTATGGGTGTTTTTTGCGCTCTTCCATATTATTTCTCCCCGTACTTTACTTATTTCATTGATGCTTTTTTTGAGTCGATGTCTGGAATTACAACCACTGGTGCTACTGTTATTGGTAGCAATTTAGGATATTCGATAGAAGATCTTCCTCATGGAATACTATTTTGGAGAAGTTTTACTCAGTTTATTGGAGGGATGGGAATTATTTTATTTACGATAGCGATCCTTCCAATTTTAGGGATGGGAGGTATACAGCTATTTCGAGCAGAGGTTCCGGGACCTAGTACAGATAAATTCACCCCAAGAATAAAGGAGACAGCTAAATATCTATGGATAATATATCTTGGTCTTATTGCTATTGAGACTATAGTGTTATATGCTGAAGGTGTAATTTTTAATATAGATAAACTTACTTTTTTTAATTCACTGTGCCATTCAATGACAACAATATCTACGGCTGGGTTTTCTACTTTTAATAATAGTATAGCTGGATTTGAAAGTGATATTGTTAGCTGGACAATTATAGTTTTTATGTTCCTTGGAGCTACAAATTTCTCATTACACTTTTTATTAATTTCAAAAAAATCATTTGAGTATTTTAACGATTCAGAATTCAAGTTTTATGTTTCCATAATATTCTTCTTCTTCCTTTTAACATTTATTAATGTTTCTAGTATATATGGATACACTTTTAAAAATATAACAGCTTCATTATTTAATACTATGTCTCTATTAACGACTACAGGATATACTTTATATAATTATGAGGCATGGCCACCATTATCTCAGTTAATTATCTTTTTTATGTTTTTCATTGGAGGCATGGCTGGATCTACTACGGGTGGAATAAAATTAATTAGAACTATATTGGTAGTCAAATATATTAAAACTGAAATTTATAGGATGTTACATCCTAGAGGCCTACATCATGTTAAGATAGGTAATAAAGTCATAGATGATGATATTGTAAGAAGCACTCTTGGATTTTATCTTTTTTACATACTAATATTTACTTTATGCAGCTTAGTTATCTCAATGAATGGACTAGATATGATATCATCTTTAGCCATCTCTGCATCTGCTATTGGAAATATTGGCCCCGGTTTAGGAGTCATAGGCCCGACATTAGATTGGGGCTCTTTGAATACATTCTGTAAATTACTATCAACCTTTTGCATGCTTCTAGGAAGATTGGAGATCTTTACTATAATTATATTATTTACTTCAACGTATTGGAAATCATGAAATACATAAAAACTGAAATTAATCTTAAAACAGCAATTATAAGAATTGATAGAGAAGATAAACTGAATGCTTTAAACTCTGATGTTATAGTAGAGTTGAGTAAGGTTCTTGATAATTGTATAGCTGATTCGAATATAGCCTCAATAATTATAACTGGGGT
Organism: uncultured bacterium; assembly: GCA_964552145.1. Classification (GTDB taxonomy): domain Bacteria; phylum Fidelibacterota; class Marinisomatia; order SCGC-AAA003-L08; family D37C17; genus TMED161. Next base: position 12,809 of record CAZKFO010000006.1, read on the forward strand.
GGGTAATAAATCTTTTGTTGCTGGAGCAGATATAGCTCAAATGCTAGAGTTTAATTCTTTAGAGGCTTCAAGTTATTCCAAAGATGGGATACTATTATTTAATAAGATAGAAAAATCACCAAAACCAATTCTGGCCGCAGTAAATGGATATGCGCTTGGTGGAGGATGTGAGCTTGCTCTGGCCTGTCATATTAGATATTCAGGAGAAAATTCACTTTTTGGCTTGCCTGAGGTAACTTTAGGATTAATTCCTGGATTTGGAGGTACCCAGCGCTTAAAGAAGATAGTTGGTTCAGGACTTGCTAATGAGCTAATTTTTTCAGGGAAATATATTGATTCAAAAGAGGCTCTTAGAATTGGATTAGTTAATAAAGTGTGCGATAATGTTATTGAAGAATCTATCAAACTTTGCAATATAATAGCTAAAAATAGTCCATTAGCAATTAGTCATGCAATAAAGTCTATGACATGCGGAGAAGATGTTCCATACTTTGATTCTTTTGATGTAGAAAATAATTTTTTCTCCCAATTATTTGATTCCTATGATTCAAAAGAAGGTATGAAAGCATTTATCGAAAAAAGAAATCCTCTTTTTAAAGGAAAATAAAGAAGCATGTCTGGTCAGAATATTAGAAATTTTTGTATAATTGCTCATATAGATCATGGAAAATCTACTTTAGCAGATCGAATTATTGAAAAAACAAATACGATTTCAAAAAGAGATATGATGCATCAAGTTTTAGATAATATGGATTTAGAAAGAGAAAGAGGTATCACTATAAAATCTCATCCTATTAAAGTTAATTATAATAGAGAAGGTGAAGACTATGAATTTAATTTAATTGATACCCCCGGTCATGTAGATTTTACCTATGAAGTGTCTAGAAGCATGGCTGCCTGCGAAGGAGCTATTTTAGTTGTTGATGCAGCACAAGGAGTAGAAGCTCAAACAGTATCTAATGCCTACCTTGCGATTGAAAGTGATTTAACAATAATACCTGTTTTAAATAAAATAGATATCCCTAATATTAATATAGAAGACAGCAAAAAGCAGCTCATGGATTTAATCGATTGCACAGAAGAAGAAATAATAATGTCAAGTGCAAAGGATGGAGTAGGGGTAGAAGAAATATTATCTTCTGTAGTAGATAGAATCCCTCCACCTAAAATCAAAGAAGATGTTGGTTCAAGAGCACTGATTTTTGATTCATTTTATGATCAGTATCGTGGTGTGGTAGTTTACTTAAGAGTTTTTGATGGTAATATAGTAAAAGGTCAAATTGCAGAGTATTTTTCTAATGATTTCTATCATGAAATTGTTGAAGTGGGGAATCTAAAGTTAACTAGAGAGCCTACTGTATCAATTAATTCTGGAGATGTTGGATATGCAATAATTAATACAAAGAATGTAGAACAGTTAAGAGTGGGAGATACTTTAACTACGAAAGAGAATAAAGCATCATCACCACTTCCTGGATATAAAGATATTAAGCCTATGGTGTTCAGTGGATTGTACCCCGTAGATTCTCAAGATTATCAAGACCTTCGAACTAGTTTGGAAAAATTAAAGTTAAATGACTCTTCACTTGAATTTACACCAAATACCTCTCAAGCTCTAGGATTTGGATTTAGATGTGGATTTTTAGGTCCATTACACATGGAGATTGTTCAAGAAAGACTTGAGAGAGAATTTAATATGAACTTAATAACCACATGTCCAAATGTTCGATATAGAATGGAATTAAATGATAAGTCTTTTGCATACCTTGATAATCCATCTGAGTTGCCTGATGTATCTACAATTAATGATATCTATGAGCCATACATAAGAGCTGAAATCATTGCTCCTTCTGAGTTTATTGGCTCAATAATGAAAATATGTGTTAATCGTAGAGCTATTTATAAATCAACAAATTTTTTATCAAAAGATAAAGTGCAATTAATATTTAATATGCCCCTTGGAGAAATTATCTATGAATTTTTTGAAAAATTAAAAGCAACTTCTAAAGGATATGCAACATTAGATTACGAGTTAATAGATGACCAGCCAGGTGATTTAAAAAGGTTGGATATTAAGATTGCAGGAGAAATCGTGGACGCTTTAAGTATAATTGTACATAAAGATAGTGCCTATAAAAGTGGTGCAGATCTATGTAAAAAATTAAAAGAATTAATTCCCAGGCATCAATTTGAGGTTCCTATCCAAGCTGCAATTGGTAACAAAATAATTTCGAGAGAAACAGTTAGAGCATTGAGGAAGAATGTCACTGCTAAATGTTATGGTGGAGATATTACTAGAAAAAGAAAACTTTTAGAAAAACAAAAAGCAGGTAAAAAGAGAATGAAAAAAATAGGTATAGTAGATTTACCACAAGAAGCATTTTTGGCTGTATTAAATATCGATAAGGAATAATTTTATGTATCCCGTATTATTTTCAATTGGAAATTTTTCGATTTCAACATTTGGGCTAATGATTGTTGCAGCGTTCTTAACATGTAATCATATTTTAAGAAAAGATTTTATTAGTAATAATATCAAACCTGAATATGCAGATGATATTATTTTCAGGGCAGCCTTGGGAGGAATTCTTGGAGCTAAAATTTATTATTTGATTGAAAATATAGGCAATGGAGCTAGTGAAAATCTATATGGAATAATTAATATTATTACTGGAATCTTCACTCTAGATTCAAATTTAATTTCTATGGGAATTCAGAGTTTTGGTGCGGGACTAGTCTTTTTAGGTGGCCTGATTGGTGGACTAGTAATGGTTACAATATATATAAAACAGAAAAAATTAATTTGGCTAATAATGGCCGACTTAATAGCTCCACTTATTGCTTTAGGGCATGGTATAGGGCGTATTGGCTGCCTTCTAGTAGGAGATGATTATGGAATCCCTAGTAATTTACCTTGGGCAATATCTTTCCCTAATGGCTCACCACCTTCATCTGCGTATTATATAGCACAATCAGGTTATAGTCTTCCAGCAGATATAATGCCTAGTGAGATTCTATCAGTTCACCCCACTCAGATTTATGAAATGTTAATATATTTCTTTATTTTTATTTTTTTAAGGAGAATGCTTACTAAACCACACTTTTCTGGAGAAATATTTATGAATTATCTGTTTCTTGGTGGGCTAGGTAGGTTTCTTGTTGAATTTATTCGTCTTAACCCTAAATATTATC
>CAZKFO010000006.1:16010-18629 GCA_964552145.1 uncultured bacterium
AAAATGAGCTGCAAGCAAGAGGTCTCAAATTTTTTAACCCTAAATATTATCTTGATTTATCAGGTGCTCAGTATATATCTATACTAATGATGCTTATAGCTTCAGGTTTTCATTATTATGCTAGAAAAATCAATAATTATGGAAAAAATTAGTTGTTTTATCTGTGGTGAGAAGGAGCAAAACTCCACAATACTATCTAAAGATATTTTTAGTGTTGTAGAATGTATTTGCGGCTTTAAATTTATAAATCCCCGACCTGACTTAGAAGGAATCTCTAAGTTTTACAATTTAGATACATATCATCCACATCGAAAAGGAAGTGGAATAATATACTTTCTATTTAAAATATCGAGGTGGTTCACATATTCATGGAAGGTCTCTTTAATCAAGAAGTATTCTTCTGATAAAATAGTCCATCTTGACTATGGAGGAGGTGATGGATCATTTTCAGAGTATGCTCAAAAATATGATATTGAATCTTATTCATATGATCCTATAATTAGCAAATTGGACAAATTAATAGATAAGGATCAAAATTATAGCATTGTAACACTGTGGCACTCTCTTGAACATATTCATGATTTAGATGTTTTTTTCGACACTCTTAACTGTATAGTTAGTAATGGACGTATAGTTATTGCAGTCCCTAATTTTAATGCATTTGAGAAAAAATATTTTAAGGATCAATGGGCAGCTTATGATATTCCAAGGCATTTATATCATTTTGATCCTAAAACTCTTGAAAAACTCTTTCACCAAAAAGGATACAGTGTAATAGCTAAGAAGAGAATGATATTAGATACTATATATATATCTTTTCTTAGTAGAAAAAGAGCTAATATAGGGTATGTAAAAACATTGTGGATTATTCTGATAAGTATAGTTAAAATTTTATACAACGGGCCTGATTCATCATCATCATTGCTTTATGTATTTGAAAAACGCTATTAATATATTACTTCTATTATTTTTATTTTCTTGTTCTAAAAAGAGCGCTTCCGTTGATTTTGAGCATGTGTATGTCTACGCATCACAAGAAGATAAAATTTTACTTCAAGAAATTGTAGAAGAGGAGCTGTTTGATGAAGTCTACTATACTCCACAATTAGAACTTAGATATAAGCCTGTATGGAAAACATATGAAGATTTCTTAGATAGACCTAGACATTCCAAGATAATGCTAATATCACTCTCTGAGCCGGCTGATACCAGTGCTGATCTAATTACTAGACATCTATTTTCAGAGTTGAATTCTCATGAAAAGATAATATCTATAGATAATTATTTTAATCGAGATCAGATTTTAATAGTTCTAAACTATAATAATATAAATGATTTAAATAATGAGCTTATTAACTATAAACAATGGATTCTATCTTTGCTTGATCAAAATGAAAGATTAGCAATGAAGGATATTACATATCGTGCAGGAATTAATGATAGTTTAAGTTCTATGATTTTGGAAATGTTTGATATAAGCATAAATATACCTACTGACTATCAATTAATAGAACAGGATTCTTTAGAAAACTATTTGTGGATTGGTAGAGGATATCCATATCGTTGGATATATTTTTTTGAAGATAATAAAGAGCATTATGTGACACCAGCTTTATCATGGTCTAGACTAGATAATCAATTTAATAATATATTGGATGTGGAAATTTCTGATTATGGTGCAAGTTTTAGTAAGTCTCCAGTACAGATTAAAGGGGTTTACGGAACAAAGCTTTCAGCTGATAATAATACAGGAGGTCCTTTTTTTTCTAAAATAATTCAAGATTATAAAATAGAAAAGGTATTAGTGGTCTCTGGGTTCGTAAATTTCCCTGGGAAAAGTAAGATTTTTCATATAAAAGAATTAGAGTATATATTAGATAATATAAAATATAAGGATAAATAGTATTATGAATAATAAAGTTGTAATTCTAATAGGTAGTGAAACAGATAAACCAACCATGGAAGCTGCAAATACTTACTATGAGTATTTTAATATTGACTATGAAATTAAAGTTATGTCTGCACATAGAAATCCAGCGGAAGTACATGAGTTCTCCTCTAATGCAGCTTCCAATGGCTACAAAGTGATTGTGGCAGCAGCAGGAATGGCGGCACATTTAGCGGGAGCTGTTAAAGCTGTATCTACATTGCCGGTAATAGGAGTTCCTCTTGATGGTGGAGTTCTAACAGGGCTAGATTCATTGCTTTCAACGGTACAAATGCCTAAAGGAGTTCCTGTTGCAACGATGTCAGTAGGAAAACATGGGGCAATCAATGCTGCAATTCTATCTGCAGAAATACTTGCATTGAATGATGATTCGCTAAGACAGAAATTAGTGGAGTTTAAAGCTATTGGAGCTAAATTATAAAAAAAGTTCTAATAACAGGTGCTTCTGGTATGTTAGGGAAGTCACTTGAAAAGTATTTATCTAGGTATTATGATGTTTTCCCTACTTCTAAGCTTAATAATGATTCAATGAAGTCTAATCTAAAATTAGATATTACGAATTCTAAGCAAGTAGATAGTATTTTGCAGACTATAGAGCCAGATTATATAGTTAATTGTGCGGCTTATACAAATGTTGATCAAGCAGAAGACGATTATAAAAAAGCTAATAA
>CAZKFO010000006.1:18639-30512 GCA_964552145.1 uncultured bacterium
GAGACCGATAAGGAAACATGTTTTAGCGTTAATGTAATGGGCTTGAAGAACCTAATATCTTATTCTGCATTAAATACTAAAATCATTCATATATCAACAGACTATGTTTTTGATGGAAATAAAATACTATATTCTGAGGAAGATGCACCAAATCCTATATCATACTATGGTAAGGTAAAACTAGAATCTGAAAATATACTTCGTAGCGCAAGAAGAGATAGTATTGTTCTTAGAACATCTGTTATATATGATGAGAGTCATAATAGCTTTTTCTCTTGGGTGAGAAGATCTTTAGCAAATAATGGTACTATTAAAGTAGTAACAGATCAAACGAGTAATCCTACGTGGAGCTGGTCTCTATCAGAGGCTATTTATAAACTAATTTTAAACAATTTAGATGGTTTATACCATTTTGGTGGAGATGATACTTTGTCCAGATATGATTTTGCATTAAAAATTGCTCTTGCTTATGGATATGATATAAAAAAAATAATACCTATTTTAACACATCAGCTAGATCAGCTAGCTAATAGACCTTCGTTTAGTACATTGTGTAATGATAAAATTAAAAATTATATAGATATTGAGCACCCATCCATGGATATGGTTATCAATAAAATAAAAAATAATGAGTAAGATACTTGCCATATCTCCTACTTACAATGAAATAGATAATATAAAATTATTTATTGATTCATTATTAATGCAAGACTCCAAAATACATATATTGATAGTTGACGATGGCTCACCTGATGGCACTGGAGAATTTGTTAAATCACATGAGCTATTTAATGAAAGTATATTTTTAATATCTAGGCAGAAGAAGATGGGACTTGGTTCTGCTTATTGTGCAGGCTTTAAGTGGGCTTTAAATAGAAATTATGATAAAATCATCCAGATCGATGCTGATTTATCTCATAATCCTAAATACATAGCCAATATGATAAGTACTTCAGAAAAATATGATTTAGTTATTGGAAGTAGATATGTAAATGGAGTTAATGTTGTTAATTGGCCCATGAGTAGATTAATTCTTAGCTATTTAGCGAATATATATTGTTTATTTATTTTGGGAGTAAATATAAAAGATTTTACTGGTGGCTTCAAATGCTTCAATCGAATAGTTTTGGAGAGCATTGATTTAGATGACATTAGATCTGAAGGATATTCATTTCAAGTAGAAATGAATTTAAAAACGTACAGTGATGGATTTACAATTAAAGAAGTCCCTATTATATTTAATGATAGAACAGAAGGTAGTTCTAAAATGAGTAAGAAAGTGATTTTTGAAGCCATCTATATGGTTCCACTACTTAAAATTCGAAAGATTTTGAGATTACTATGAACCTATCTATTATTATTGTTAATTATAATACATGGCATTATATAGGTCAGACTATTGAGTCTGTACTTAGATCTAATATTAATCTACAATATGAAATTATAATTGTTGATAATAATTCTCATGATGAGAGCTGCAGCTTGATTAAGGAAAAATATCCAGAGATTAAATTAATCCAGAATTCTGAGAATGTAGGTTTTTCCTCTGCTGTTAATATAGGTGCTCAGGCATCTAATGCAAAAAACATCCTATTGCTAAATCCTGATACTATAGTTGAAGAAAATGCTATTCAATCTTTGCATGAAACTTTAATCAAGAAAAAAGAAGTTGGGGTTGTAGGTGCTAAAATTATTGATTCAAATGGAGTTTTTCAATTATCAAGTAGAAGAGCATTTCCCAGTTTTTTAACATCATGCTTTCAAGTTATTGGCTTAAGTTACTTATTTCCAAAAAGTAAGTTTTTTTCTAAATATAATTATACATATATAGATGAAAATATTATTCATGAAGTAGATTCAGTTAGTGGCGCATGTATAATGTTTTCAAGGAATCTATATAATAAGATTGGAGGGTTTGATGAAGAGTATTTTTTATTCTTTGAAGAAACTGATTTTTGTGTAAAAGCAAATAAAATAGGTCGCAAGGTTATATACAACCCCGAGGCTCTAGTTGTGCATTATAGAGGTGAAAGCATGAAAACAGCCTCCTTCAACGTTAATAATGTCTTTTATGAATCACTACTTACTTTTTACAGGAAAAATGGATCTAGATTTGTTTCATCAATATTATTTAGACCCATAATATTTTTAAGCTATAGATTGAAAAATTTTATTTTTAGGATGAAAATGAAATCAAATATTTTAATTCAAACTATACTTGATACTATAGGAATTGTTGTGGCATATACATTCTCCTTATTTTTATGGTATCCATTTTATTATAATTCATATGTTGATCTATCTTTATATGTAAAACATCTTCCTATCCTTATTATTTATCTTTTATCATGGGGATTTGTCTCTTTGTCTATGCAGTATTACAGAAAGGGAAATATTGTTAATGATGATATTTTTTCTTTGAATGTTATCACCTTTATGTTTTCATCCTCTTTGATATATTTCATAAATACAATTGCATTCTCAAGAGGTGTGCTTATAATTTTATTTATATTATCTTTTTTAATTTCTGTACTATGGAGATATTTATTTTCATACTCTAAAGAACATAATTTATTCTCTTCAAATAGCTTTGGTGATATTTTCTCTAAGAAAATTGTTTTTATAGGTATAGATGATAAAACTTTATCAATTATCAATGAAATAAATTCGAATAAGAATTTTAATAAGTATATCGTAGGATATTTTGATTTTAAGAATGCTAGTATTGACTTGCCTTATCTCGGGAAAACAGAAAAAATATCTAATATTGTATTTGAGAGGGGTATAGATGAAATTATTATAAGTGAATCTCATATAGGTAAATATGAGCTCTTAAGATTACTGCCTTCTTTATCTAAAGCAGCCGTCACCCTCAAGATTATTCCTAAACTAGAAAATATTTTTTTAAGTGAGGGAGGAATCGAAAATTTAAAGCAGACTTCACTTATTAAAATGGACTTACCATACTATTCTCTAATTCCATCCATATCAAAGAGAGCATTTGATATTGCAATCTCCATACTACTGCTATTCTTATCACTCCCTTTGCATCTTATTTACTTTTGGAGAAGGTTTAATGTTAAAATATTCACCTCTAATAATATGTCTTTTAGTGCTGTACATTACAAATCAAATAGATCGTTCATTAAAAAACTTCCTTATTTATGGTTTATTTTATTGGGTAAAATTAGCTTTGTAGGTGGTGAGATTAAATATAAGAGTGATATTGCAGAAGAGAGCTATTTGAAGCCGGGAATAATGGGCTTACATAGACTTAAATATTTTAATTCTAAATCTGAAAGAAAAGATAAATGTGACTTATATTATATGAAGAATTACTCACTACTTTTAGATATTGAAATTATTTTTAGGAGTATGGTCGCTTATGTCAGATAAGTATATATATGATTTTGAAAAATCATTGTTAGACTTGCAGAATCGAATAGATGAGTTGCAGCATACATCCGTAAAAACAGGTGTTGATGTTACTCTCAAATTAAATGATTTAAAAGAGGACCTCAAACAAAAATCCATTGATGTATATACTAATCTAGATAGATGGCAGCGAGTTCAAATTGCACGACATCCAAATCGTCCTCATGCTGTAGATTATATAAAATTAATTACTTCTTACTGGTTTGAGATGCATGGCGATAGGAATTATGCAGATGATAAATCTATATTAGCAGGCTTAGCTCAAATCGATAATCATAGAGTAGTTATTATTGCACAGGAAAAGGGAAGAGGGACAAAAGACAAGCTATTTAGAAATTTTGGTATGCCAAGACCTGAAGGTTATCGAAAGGCGTTAAGAATAATGAAATTAGCTGAAAAATACAACCTCCCAATTATTACTTTAATCGATACCCCCGGCGCTTACCCTGGAATTGGAGCAGAGAAAAGAGGACAGGCTCAAGCGATTGCAAATAATTTGCTAGAGATGTCCTCCATGAAAGTTCCTATTGTTTCTATTGTTATTGGTGAGGGGGCTTCTGGCGGAGCATTAGCGATTGGATTATCAGATGAAATACTTTGTATGGAGAATACATGGTATTCTGTAATATCACCAGAAGGATGTGCCTCTATACTATATAGAGATTCATCGAAGAATAAAGAGGCGGCAGAGGCGATGAAAATATCATCTTTAGATTTAAATGAAATGGGTATTGCAGATGGTATTATTAAAGAGCCTTTAGGTGGAGCGCATCGTGATTATGTTGAATCAGCACAAAGTTTAAAGGATTCAATCATTCAAAGCCTCTTACGACTGAAGAATTACTCAGGAGATGAATTAGTAGAAAGAAGAAGATTTAAATTTGATAAAATAGGATCATGGACTATTGATGAGTAAAGATATTATAGGAACAAAACTTGAAAATTGGCCAAAGGAGAGAGCAGATAGAAATAGAATAAACTTCCAGGAGCTACTAAATTCTTATACAAAGAAGATATCTGAAATAGAGGAGTGTGGTGGATTATTGGCAGTTGAGAAACAACATTCAAAAGGTAGGATGACGGCTAGAGAAAGAATTAAATATTTAGTTGATGACAATTCATATTTCAATGAGATTGGTCGATTTGGAGCATATGATATGTACAGAGAGTATGGTGATATAAAATCAGCTGGTGTTGTTATTGGTACTGCAGATATTAACAAAAGAAAATGTGTAATAGTAGCAAACGATGCAACCGTGAAGGCTGGTGCGTATTTTGAAGTTACTCTCAAGAAAACTCTAAGAGCGCAGCAAATAGCTATTGAGAATAAAATCCCTATTATATATTTAGTGGATTCTGCAGGGGTGTTTTTACCACTTCAAGATCAAGTTTTTCCAGATGAGGGACATTTTGGGAAGATATTTTATAATAATGCCAGGATTTCATCTATGGGAATAACTCAGATAGCTTGTGTCATGGGACCATGCGTTGCTGGAGGAGCTTATCTCCCTGTGATGTGTGATAAATATATTATAGTTAAGGGGGCTAGTATGTTTTTAGCTGGCCCAGCGCTTGTAAAAGCTGCGATAGGACAAAACATTGACGCAGAGACATTAGGTGGCTCAGAAACTCATACATCAATTAGTGGCACTGCTGATTATGAAGAAAATAATGATGTTGATGCCTTAGATAGAATTAAGAGCATTTTAACTCATATAAAATCAGGTGTTTGTTTATCTCTAAAATCTGAAAATGATGTTGAAGAGCCTATTCACGATATCAATGACTTGCTATCTCTTTTTAATCCTGAGAATATAACATCCTATGATATGCTTGAAGTTATATCAAGGGTAGTAGATGGTAGTAAGTTTATAGAGTACAAGAAGAATTATGGACAAACTATTTTGTGTGGAACTGCAAAGATCTCAGGTCACAGCGTTGGAATTGTAGCTAATCAGAAAGTAAATGTTAAAACAAAGCTAAATGAAATTCAGATGGGAGGTGTTATCTATTCTGATTCTGCAGATAAGGCAGCAAGGTTTATTATGAATTGCAATCAAGATAAAATTCCTGTCATCTTTATACATGACGTAAATGGATTTATGGTTGGAAAAGACGCCGAGTGGGGTGGAATTGCTAAGGATGGAGCTAAGCTTGTTAATGTTATCTCTAATAGTACTATTCCTAAGATTACTCTTGTAATTGGAGGTAGTTATGGAGCTGGAAATTACGCGATGTCTGGACGAGCATACAATCCACGTTTCATGTACTCTTGGCCATCTGCAAAAATAGCGGTTATGGGAGGTGCTCAAGCAGCTACAACATTAACACAGATAAAATTAGCAAAAATGAATGTGCAAGATGAGGAATCAAAGAATAAGATTTTCAATGAAATCAAAACGTTATATGATAAGCAGGCAGATCCTAAGTATGCTGCAGCGAGATTATGGGTTGATGAAATTATAATGCCCACAGATACAAGAAAAGTACTTTCTGAATCTTTAGATGTTGTTAAAAATGAAGGTGAAATTGAAAATGCAAAATATGGAGCTTTACAGGTATAAATGAGTAAAACCATCAAAATTGCAAATGGCCAAGGCTTCTGGGGAGATTCTGTTGATGCTCCGGTTAAATTAATTAAAAATCCTTCTGTAGATTATCTAACCCTTGATTATCTAGCAGAGGTTACAATGGCTATTATGCAGAAACAATATAATAAAAACCCTAATGCTGGCTTTGCATCAGATTTCATTATTTTTATTAAAAATAATTTTATGGATATGATTAATAATAATATAAAAGTTATTACAAATGCGGGTGGAGTTAATCCTCATATGTGTGCAAAATTAATTAAAGAGGTAGATAGCAGCATAAAAATTGCGGTTGTAGATGGAGATAATATATTAGATAAAATTCATCAATATATAGATAATGGCGTTGCTTTTAATAACTTAGACACAGGTCAATCTGTAGAATTCATAAAAGATTCTATTTGCTCTGCAAACATATATGTAGATAGTTTTATAGTTTCTGAGGCTCTTAGAGGAGATCCACATATAGTTCTTGGCGGAAGAATTACCGATCCTGGATTAGTAGTTGGCCCTTGTATATATGAATTTGGATGGAATCGTAATGATTATGATAAGCTTGCTCTCTCTACAGTTGCTGGTCATATTGTTGAATGTGGAGCGCAGTGCACAGGTGGAAATCACACTAGGTGGTGGGAGGTTGATGATTTAGCGGACATAGGTTATCCCATATTAGAAATTAATAATTCAGGTCAGTTTATTGTTTCAAAGGATGAATCTACAGGAGGGCTTATTAATCGAATGACCGTTGTGGAACAGCTTTTATATGAGATGGGGGATCCTAAAAGATATCTTTCACCAGATGTAACTGTTGATTTCACTTCAATTGATTTAGTTGATAATAAGAATAATACTGTATCAGTTAATGATGTTAATGGAAACGCCCCAACCGATACATTGAAGGTAGCTATTAATTATATATCTGGTTATAAAGCAAATGGCAAACTTACTGTTACAGCTCCATACGCAGAGAAGAAAGCAAATAAAATATCAGAAATAATATTGGATAGACTCAAAAAAAAGGGAATAGAGTTTGATGAGCATAGAGTGGATTTGATTGGGTATAATTCTTGCTCTGCTGATATTCTTGAGCTCCCTAAAAATCCAAATGAGATTACAGTCTCTATATCTGTTAAAGATAAGTCTAGAGACAAGCTAGAGCAGTTTGCAAAGGAGTTGGCTCCAGTTATAACCAACGGTCCTCCAGGCGTAACAGGCTTCTCTGGAGGGAGACCTAAAATTCAAGAAGTTATATCATACTGGCCAACACTAATTCCCAAATCAATGGTTAATACAAAGGTTAGAATGTACTAATGAAAATTAAGCTCATAGACATAGCCTGTACAAGATCAGGTGATAAGGGTGATAGCTCTAATATTGGTGTAGTGTTTGAGCATGAAGAAGTTTATTCTTGGGCAGTTGAAAATATCACTTCAGATATGGTTGAAAAACATTTGTCTAGTATTGCAAATAAAGATGTTGTTAGGTATGAGCTTCCAAATTTAATGGCATTAAATTTTATCATTAAGGGTAGTTTAGAGGGAGGTGGGAGTGATAGCCTCTTGCATGATGCCCAAGGAAAGACTCATGGGCAGCTATTATTATTACTTGAATTAGATGTACCTGAATCATTCTGTGAATATCTATACAGTTTAGATGATAAATATTTAGGAAATAATGCTAAACCTTAAAAAAGAAAATAATATTTATATTCTCTCTCTAGGGAATAAGCCAGTCAATGCCCTGTCTATAGATTTTATATCTGAGCTGTCTAGTCTCATTCATGAGCTCTCGAATGATGATAATATTAAAGGCTTGATTCTATTTTCTAATCTAAAACATTTTTGTGCAGGTGCAGATTTAAAGGAAAGAGCACTGATGAGTAAGGAACAATCTATTAATGCTGTTTACTCAATAAAATCACTGATATCTAAAATAGCTAATTTCCCTACCCCTACAATTAGCTTGGTTAGTGGAGCCTGCTTAGGAGGGGGTCTTGAATTAGTATGTGCTTGTGATTTTAGGTTGTGTAGTAAGGATGCTTTTTTTTGCTTACCTGAAACTTCTCTTGGCATAATTCCTGGAGCTGGCGGCACACAGCTTCTTCCTAGAATAGTAGGATTAGCAAATGCAAAGAAGATGATATTTACTAGTGAGAAAGTAGATAGTACAACAGCTCTTTCTTATGGCCTTATTGATAGCGTGCATAGCAAAACTAAATTACTTAGCGAAGGTATTAAATTTATGTCTAAATGTGTATCTAACTCTCCTTTAGCTCTTAGCTCTGCAAAGAGAGCAATCGATAGAGGCTACGGAGTAGATCTCAAAGAAGGCTTTAATATTGAATTTAAAGAATATATAAAGACATTAGATTCTGAAGAGCGTAATTCTGCACTTAAAAAATATAAGAAGTAATTTTATACTTTATTTACCTTGATTTCTATTTGAATTAATTCTAGATAATATCATTATGGTTTGTGGATTTCTAAAGAATACCCAAACTCCAATATTTAAAGTTCCTATTATTAAGTTAAAAACTAGGTGACCTATGCTAAAGCAGTAAATATTATACATCCCTATAATTAAATTTATCCATGATGCGGTTGAAAGATCCTTTGCTTTTTGGCTTGACATTTTCCCCTCTTTTTTTACTAGTAAGGTAAAGAAAAGATTTGACTTTAAAATAGACTGGGCTCACATAATTAGAATAATTGATAAAAATTTGATGTAGCTCACATGTTAGAAAAATAATGTCCCGTATCACATTTTTTTGATTTTAGTACTCTTAAAATAATGTAAGCAAAAAAGGAGTAGCTAAAATGAAGAACCAAATCAAGAATCATATCCAAACTGTAACAGGTGATCATATTGTAACTACAAGTTATATAAATGAACTTTGCAAGGATAAGCCATTGATGGTTATTCAAACAAAGTGTGGAATGGGCAAATATAAGTTCAATAAAATCGGTGAAAGTAAGGGGGATTTATATATCGAATTCAAGTTAATTCATGACAATGATTTTGAGGATTGCGAGAAAATATCTCATTACTTAGGGGAGTTCTGCTATTTGTCTACAAAACAGTATTTATATGCTTACAAACATTTTGCTAGTGCATAGCTAAGAGAAAGGAGTTACCTGTCATGTTAATTAGTAAAGATCTTATTATAACACTTATTCTTGCCTTGGGAATTAGTAAAATATCAGATATTCATAGTCCTAAAAACTATGATTTGATAACATCCGAAGGAAAAACCATCAACATATCTGTTGAGAAAAATGCACGGTATGCATGTCCAGTTCATTGTGGATCTGATCATTATCATAAAACAATAACATCAGATGAGGGGATGGTCGGCAATGAAATTTTCTACACTTTATATGGTTTTGGAGGTAAAGATGTTTATCTTAATTCTTATGAGGTTGTTGCTCTAGATGAAGCGGTGAGCAAAAAGAAAGCACAAAAAATAGAAAATATTAATGTGCAAACTTATTTACCATAACTAATAAAGTTTATTAAATTACATGCTAGAATTAATTATTATAACATTTGTTGACAAAATTAGGAAAATTAAACTTTTATTTATCGGTTCTTTCTATCTGGAAAATTCCGATGCTCTTTTATTGTCGACCCCGCATTATATATCTTTCAGATAAATCTATTAAGGTCAAAATAAAACTACGTAGGAAAGTAAAGAATCATTTAGGCTCTATGTATCTAGGTGCCCTTGCTGTTGGAGCAGATATCACATCTGGATATTTTGCATTTCATTTTTCCAATAAGAAGAAAAAGAAAATATCCCTGGTCTTTAAAAATTTTCATGCCGATTTCATTAGACGGCCTACTGGAGATGTTGTTTTTGAGTGTGATATGGGTGATAATATAAATAGTATGATTGATGTTGCTATCAATACCAAAGAGAGGCAGAACCTTCCAGTGATTGTAAACGCCAAAGTCCCCAGTTTGTCTGATGATGTGGTTGCATCATTTACCTTAACTTTATCTGTCAAGGCAAAAGCATAGCTTTGGCATATAAAACGCGAAAGGATTTAAGGCTCTTAAATAGATTGTTCTTATCTCTTTTTGGAGAGAAAATAGATAGTTCTAAAGCAAAGAGTAAAATCTTTCATTTTTTAGATAATATCAAAACTCCCCCATGCGATGATGTAGAGTTGATTGTAGCTCAGTATATTGATCATCTAAATAGTAATACCTTTACGCCTCTGGGTAGAAGAATGCATTTATTTATGTGCTATATATCTTTAGCTCAGGGTAGCGGGTTTATAAAGAAATATAAACAACTAGACTCTGATTTTTATGACCCTTTGTTTGTTGTGGGGCTTCCCAGGTCTGGCACGACCAACCTACACAATCTTTTTATTGAGGAACTTGGTTATAATGGCCTTAAGTATTGGCAGCTTGCATCTCCATCTAGTAAAGTAAGATATTATAAGCTAGATAATCTCTTGCGTCGCACTCAAACCAATTTGATTTTTTCTATATTTAAATATCTTGTTCCCTCTATTCAAGAGATGCATCATGTAAATATGGATACTTATGAAGAGTGCTGGCATTTCCATAAGAATATATTTTTATGCTATAATTATGTAATCCAAACAGATTTTCAGAAACTTGAAGATTATTTAATGAAGCATGATTCTACGTTCATATTGACTGAGTATAAAAAGTTTTTATCGAGTAATAAGGAATTCTTATCTAAAAGATTTGCTTTGAAGTGCCCAGAGTATCTTCTTTTTCTTAATGATATTAAGAAAGTATTCCCTCAATCTAGAATTGTATGGATACATAGGGACCCGATAGACTCTATTCTATCCTACTGTCCAATGATCGATAATACATGGGAATTTTTTAGAGGGAAGACAGATAAAGTAGAAGTGGGAAGATATATTATTAGTTTTTATAAGAAAATGCTTAGTAAGGCAATGATAGATAGAAAAAGTATAGGTGGGGAAATCTATGATGTCTCCTATAAGAACCTTCTTTCAAATAGAGAAGATTTGATTTTGAACCTGAAAGATAATTTTCAGTGCTATGAACGAGATAATATACAGAAAAATGAAAATTTTTATATCAATAAACATCAATTTGAATCTGAGATGTATAAAATCAATAAAGATGAGATTAGAAATGATTTTTCATTTTACTATGATGAATATGGTGAATATCTATAATTTTAGAGTATGGTTAAGAGCGAATATAAAATAGAGGACTATAAGCTTAGGCATAATCTTGAAACTAGATTTAGAGATTTAGATTCTTTTGGTCATGTTAATAACGCTGTGTATGCAAGCTATATTGAGTCTGCAAGGGTTTCCTTACTAAATAGTTGGGATATACCAAGAAGTAATCATGGTAAGTCTATTATTATGGCCTCACTTAAAATTAACTATCACGCTCAGCTTGAGCACCCCTCATCACTAATCTTAGGTCAGAAGATTGTTAGGTTAGGAAGAACTAGCTTTGACATTGAAACTGTTATTTTTGATTCTCAAGACAATAGAGTGATATGTTCTGCTATGGTAGTTATTGTATGTTTCGATTTTGACTCACAGTCACCAGTAGAGCTGTACGATTCAATCAAAAGTGCATATGAAGGGTAATGTCTTTGTTACCTGTCCCCGTGGACTAGAAGAGGTCACAGCACAGGAGGTTAAATTACTTCTTAGTAAAGATTCTAAGATAGATTCAGGTGGAATTCATTTAGATGCTTCTATAAATGAGATTTATAATCTCAACATATCACTTCGTACTGCGATGCATGTTTTAGAAGGAATTCATAGTTTTAAAGCATCTAATATTGAACAGATATATAGTGGAGTAGCTGACTTT
>CAZKFO010000006.1:30522-30754 GCA_964552145.1 uncultured bacterium
TTGATTGGGCTAAAACTATTGGCGTAGATAAAACATTTTCGATAAGGACGCGCGTTAATTCAAATAAAATTCAGAAAAATAATTTTTTAACCTTACGGATTAAAGATGCAATTGTTGATAGGATATATAAAGAAAGGGGAAGGCGTCCTTTTGTTAATAAAGAGAAACCAGACTTTCCTTTGTTTGTATTTGTAAAAGGAGAGGATGTTAGCATCTATAGAGACTCTTCGGG
>CAZKFO010000007.1:0-30251 GCA_964552145.1 uncultured bacterium
TAATCAAGTAATTCTTTAATTACATAGTCTAAACATATTATATTATACAACAAGACCTCGTTTCTTAACGAGGTTTTGTTGTATAGAACAAATAAAAAATAATTATATATTAAAAGGAATAAATAAAATGACAAGAAAAGTAATTTCAAGTTTTTTGCTAGCTTCATTGTTTATTAGTTGTAGTGATACAACAGAGATAAATGTAGCTCTAAAAAAACTAAGTGATGAGCAGGCTTTAGTTATTGCAAAGCTTAATGCTTTAGATAAGAAAGTAGATAAGATATCAAAGTCCTCTCCATCAAAAAAGGATGACAAGCCTAAAGCTGATCCAAACAAGGTGTATGATATAGCTGAGGCTGGTTCTGTTGTGTTGGGTAATCCAAAAGCACCAATAACAATTATCAAATGGACAGATTTCCAATGACCGTACTGCGCTAAATCCGTCGGTCTGGTGGATGACATACTTAAAAAATATCCAAATGATGTAAGAGTTCTTGTGAAAAACTTTCCTCTTAGCTTTCATAAGCAAGCTAGAAGAGCAGCTCAATATTCTTTAGCTGCCCATAGACAAGGAAAGTATAAAGAGCTATATCATGCTATTTTTGAAGAATTTAGAAAGCTTAAATCAAATGAGGATTACCCTCTAGAGCTAGCTGCTAAGTTAGGTATTGATGTTGAGCAGCTAAAGAAGGATGCGGATGACCCAGCAATTGATGCTCAAATTCAAAAGGAATTTGATCAGATGAGAAATTCTGGTATCCCAAGACTTTCAGTGCCTAAATTTTTAGTTGCAGGCAGAGAGCCTCAAGGAAGAGATTTAGCTACATTCTCAGCTATGATAGATGCTGAGCTTAAGAAGAAAAAGAAGTAATAATGAGATTCTCTAAAGTAGCTTTGTCGCTAGTTATATTCTTTAGTGGCTCTATTGCTATGGCAAATCTTTATACTCATAGCCCCACAGGCTGGGGCTATGATCAAACGACCCTTCAAGCATTTTATATATTTTCTGGAACAGATATAATAACTTCAGATGGTAATCCAATTATAGGCATAGGAGATGGAGAGAATTTTGCAGATTCTATTGAATGTGATCCTGGAGATAATGGCAATTGTGATGCGGTAGGAGCATTTGTCACTCATCGCTGGGAGATTGATGCTACTCAGGTGGGCGATTCTACAGTTTTTGGTGTTACTGATATCCCAATGAGACATCTAAAATGCCAAGAGATAGGGGGTACAGTTCCTCAAGAATGGTATATCACAGATGATGATGGAAACTATCTGTTTACAGATAATAATGGTCAGAATGACTATCATATCAAGGGGTGTAATTTGTGTGTAGGTGTAACATTCTATGGTCAGGAAACAACTGCTCTAGCCATGGGAAGAGATAGCATATCTGATGAAAAGGTTAAGTACTATGCAGCAAATGGAGATAGTATTTCATTTAAACTCTATGATGCATCTGAGGAGAAGGTTTATGATTTAGTTGTAGATCCTAGTTCAACAGGGTTTACTGATAATAATCAGCCTATATCTGAGTATGGGTTAGATAGATGGAAAGTTGATACGGTATTTGACTACTTTTCATATGAGTTATCACTTATTGCAGTTAGTCCTGATGATATTCCTGGATGTACAGACTCTAATGCATGTAATTACAATTCTTATGCTACATATAATGATGGATCTTGCCTGTACTTTGATTGTGAAGATGAGTGTGGTGGTGATGCGGTAGTTGATGAATGCGGAGAATGTGGTGGTGATGGTATTGCTGAGGGTGCATGTGACTGTGATGGAAATGTATTAGACTGTGCCGATGTGTGTGGTGGAAATGCAGTTGATTTAGGTTGTGATTGTGGTGTTCAACTCATTTATTGTTCCACTTCAACTGGTGATGATGATTTTGTGTGTGATATTTCAGAATGTCCACCTGAGGATGAATTTGGATGCACAGATGAGACTGCATGTAATTATAATTTAGATGCAACAGCTGATGACGGTTCTTGTGAATATGCAGAAGAAAATTTTGATTGTGATGGTAATTGTGTTGCAGAAATTGATGAGTGTGAAGTTTGTGGTGGTGATGGCTCTACATGTGAGGAGAACTCAAACGATATAAATACGCCTTATGCATTTGAAGTTATAGGAATATATCCCAATCCATTTAATCCTTCAACGACCATATCTTATACTTTATCTAGTGTTGGTTATACTAACATAAGAGTCCTTGATATGGATGGGCGAGAGGTCGCGGTATTATTAAATAAGATAGAAAGCCCAGGCTATTATCAATTAAATTGGGAGCCAAGGTCATCTTTATCAAGCGGGAATTATTTTATACATATTCAATCATTAAATAACTTAATTGTAAAGAAGGTAACCTTTATAAAATAACTAATGTGATGTAGGTCATGAAATTTTCATGACAAATCATATAGATTATATTGTTACAGAGGAGAAATTGTGTATTTTAGAGTTTTAAAAAGAATATTAAATATTTATCAATATCTAATCGCATTGATATTGTGCTCTGGTATTCTCTTTTCGCAAGATGCTCCTGAAAGTTTTGATTTTAATCAATCAGTATATCAATCATTCTATTTCTTTCTTACTGCTAATCTAGGTGATATTCCTCTTGTTGAGGATGAAGATTGGATTGCATCTTTTAATGAGTATGATGAGACTATGGGAGGGCAGTGCTCAGCTATAGGGGATGATCTTGATGATAACCCAGAGACAGAGGAATGTAAGGATGTTAATTCTGATGGTATTCTAAGTCAATCTGTTGATGTTTGCGTTGGATCTATTGCTTGGGATGGAGAGTATACAACGGTACCTGTTATGGGTGATGATGGTACAAGGTGGACTAACGGATACATGAAAGGACCTGAACCATTCATTGATTGTAATGATGATTTGTCTATTTGCAGTACAGATGACGAATGGGATATTTCAATGGGAGATAATACATGGACCTCAGGAGAATATTTTTCAGATTTAAATTCAAATGGCCAGTGGGATAATGGTCAAATTCCAAAATTTAAAATATATGATGGTTCAGATGACGTAATATACAACGCTGTTCCATCTGTTGTATATCCTTGGTCCACAGATCTTGCTTTTTATGTTATTAGTGTATCTGTATTTGAAGATTGTAATGATGACTTGGGAGGTGAAGCAAGTATAGATGATTGTGGAGTTTGCACTGGGGGAAATACAGGCTTAGAAGAAAATTATCTTGATATTGGATGCGGATGTAATAATCAGTATATAGGTCCATTTTATCAAGATTTAGATGGTGACGCACTTGGATTTGGTGAAGGGCAATACTTCTGTCAAAACCCAGGTTTAGGGTGGTCCGAAAACAATAATGATCCACACCCTGATTGTTCAGTTAATTACTTTGATTGTAATGATGAATGTGGTGGAAATGCAACTATAGATGACTGTGGAATATGTGGTGGTGGCAATCAATCTCAAGATTGTACAGGTATATGTCAAGGTGATGAAAATTATGGAGCTTATTTCGATGATTGTGATATATGTGTAGGAGGTTCTACCGACTTAGAACCATGTGACTTTGAGTCAACAGAACCTGAGGAATTTTATTATGAAATATCAACTCAGCAGGCTTTTTATTTAGTTTTGGATGCAGAAATGTGGAATGGTCTTCCGCTTTCTCATCAAGATTGGATTGGGGCGTTCAATGGAGATGTCTGTGTGGGTTCAGCTCAGTGGGAAGGAATGACAACAACAATTCCTGTTATGGGAGATGATGGCTCTTCATGGACTGAAGGATACCTTAACATGTTTGATTATCCTACATTTAAATTATATGATGCATCTGTTGACGAATTTTATGATATAAGTGTAACTAATGTATTTAGTGTTGATGGTACTGATTACATTGGGTTTGCAAATTTAGCATTCTATAATATGAATTTTGTAGTTCTATCACCAGACTGTAATGGTGAGCCTGGTGGTCTTGCCTCTATAGATGATTGTGGGGTTTGTAGTGGAGGGAACTCAGGGATAGAATACAATCAAGATTTAGATTGTTCTGGTGAATGTTTTGGTGTATCTATAATAGATAATTGTGGAATATGTGGTGGAGAAAACAGCAACGATCTTGGTTGTGGATGTTTTCTTGAAGGACCAGAATTTTATTATGCAGATGTTGATAATGATGGATTTGGATTCGGTGATATTCAGTCTTTTTGTGAAGACCCAGGGGACGGATGGAGTATAAATAACTTAGATCAGGAGCCTTTTTGCTTTAATCAAGATTTAAATACTTTTAATATCGATGACTGTGGAATTTGTAATGGAGGAAATCAGAATTTAGATTGCTCTGGAATCTGTTTTGGGGTAGCAGAGTTTGATGATTGTGGAGTTTGTCAGGGTGATAGCAGCTCATGCTTAAGTCCTATTGCAAATAGTCTTGAACTATCTACAAATGAGGATGAAATTTTATTAATCAATCTATCTGGGACAGATCCTAATGATATAGAATTAAGCTTTATTATAACGAGTGCTCCAGCTAATGGTGTCCTTATAGGTGATCCTGAAAATCCTTCTGAGTACAGCTATACTCCTAATCAAGATTTTTATGGGAGTGATTCATTTACCTATATGGTATTTAATGGTCAATTTTATTCAGATGAGGCAATTGTAAATATTGAGATAAATTCTATAAATGATGCTCCACTAGCAGATAATCTATTAGTGGAAGGATTAGAGGATTTAGATCTTTTTATTACTCTTACAGGAAACGATGTTGATGGAGATTCATTATCATTTCTAATCACATCAACTCCAGAGTACGGACAAGCAATTCTATCTGATGGAGTGATAGCATATTCTCCTAATCAAGATTTCTATGGTATAGACACCATTGAATATGTAACTACAGATGGAGAACTTCAATCAATAGTTGCGTATATAACGATTGTTATTACTGGTATTAATGATGCTCCCATCGCAGCTGATTTAGAGATAACACTATATGAAGATAGTAACTATTCATTTACATTTGATGTATCTGATGTTGATAATGGTGCAGATGAATTATCAATTTATTTTATTGATGAGATTGAGTTTGGTTTATTTGATTTGGATGGATTAGAAGCAAATTTAATCCCTAATGATGATATTTATGGTGACTATTCAATTGAGTTTCAGGTTTTAGATGGTTCTTTGTTCTCTAATAACGCAACGCTCACAGTGCATATACTACCAGTTAATGACGCTCCAGTCTTATCTACAATCTTAAATCAAAGTATTGATGAAGATGAAATATTCTACTATCAGTTAAATGCATTTGATATTGATGAGGATGAGCTGATTTTTTCAGTTTCTGATGTTGAATTTGCCACTGTAAACATATCTGATCAGACTCTAACAGTAAGCCCTGATCAGGATTTTAATGGCTCACTATTACTTGAGATATCCGTTACAGATGGAGAGTACTCAGACATTGAGACTTTTCTTCTTGATGTTATAGCAGTAAATGATCCGCCAATTCTAGTAGATATTGATAATCAAACTTCTATGGAAGATGAAATATTTAGCATAGAAATATCTGCCAGTGATGTAGATGAGGACCTGCTTACATATTGGATTGATGATATCGATAATGCTAGTGTAGAATTTTCTAATGGATTACTATCAATTTCTCCTGATAATAATTGGAATGGAGATATTCTAATTAATGTAAATGTGACAGATGGAGAATACATTGATTCTGATGAGTTTTTATTAGAAATACTCCCTGTAAATGATCCACCAACCATAGCTTCTATTGAAAGTCAGGTGATGGATGAAGATTTTTCATTCTCGTATTTATTAGAAGGATATGATGTTGATGGAGATCAGCTTAGCTATAGTATATCTGAGACATTAAATGCAATATCTTATACCATTCAGGATACTATATTTATTAATCCTGATGAGAATTTCAATGGTACTATAGCTGTATCTGTCTCTGTATCTGATGATGAGTATTCTGCTTCGACTGAATTTGAGTTGACGATTTTACCTGTCAATGATCCTCCTACTTTAGATGTAATTAATAATCAGGAAATATATGAAAATAATTTTCTTGAGTTGAATTTTAATGCTTCTGATGTTGATGAAGATGATTTATCATATACAGCTTATATAATTTCAGGGTATGCTAGTGTAGAAATTAGCGAGAATTTACTTTTGATAACTCCTAGTCCTCTTTGGAGTGGGCTTATAGAGATTGATTTTATTGTAAGTGATGGTGAGTATTACGTCCAGCAGAATTTCAATGTAAATGTGCTTGAAGTTGATGATCCTCCTACTGCGTATGATATTGATAATACCTTAGAAGAAGATAACACTATTAACGTTCAGTTAATTTCTTCTGATCCAGATACTGATACTGAGTTACTTGTATATTCAATTTCATCCGAACCACTTAACGGTACATTATCATTAAATGGCTCAATAGTAGAGTATACTCCAGCTGAGAACTATAATGGCTATGATGAATTTTCTTATACTGTCAGCGATGCGCTAACAGAGTCTGATCCAGCGACTTCATCTATTACAATTATTCCTATTAATGATTCTCCTATAGCTCAAGATGTAGAGTACACTCTAAGTGATGAAGAAATTATTTTTGATTTAAATAGTGTTGTAGATGATATTGATGGAGATGATATTGAAATTAGTTTTATAACTCAAAATTATGGCTCTGATTTAATCTCAACATTATTTGATGGTGTTATAGAAGATCTAGGAGAAAATACTTTCTCATATACTCCACCATCTGGAATGGTGTTTTTTGACTTTATATTATATAAGGCAAAGGATCAAGTTTCAGAATCTAGTATTAAAACAATTTCATTTAATTTATTAGGCAGAGAAATGCCAAGAAATATGGCTCCAATTGCATTTGATCAGGACGTGAGTTTGCTTGAAGATAACATTACTCAGATAACTCTCATTGGATTTGATGTGCTTAACGCTATATCTGATCAAGCTACATTTGAGATAACATCACAGCCTGAACATGGCACTCTATCTTCAGATTTCATATTACTTGATAGTGGTTCAGATAATTTAGTTCAGTGGTCTATTGACTAGACTCCAAATCAAAATTATTTTGGGTTGGATTCTCTGACATATAAGGTAACAAATCCAGATAATAGCATAGCCGAATCTAATAATGGAACAGTTTATATTAATATTAGCTCTCAAAATGATCCTCCTTTCATTTATATTGATATACTTAATCAGACATTTATGGAAGATGCTAATACAAATCAACTGGATTTAGGATTATTTTTCTCAGATATAGATGGTGATGTATTAAACTATGATTTTACATCGACTAATTCAAGTGTAGCTAATATATTAATAGAGAATCAGATTTTATCTATTACTCCATTAGAGGATCAATACTCATCACCATTTTCAGTCTCTATAACTGCTAGTGATACTGAGCTAAGCGTAACTCAATTTTTTGATGTAGAGATTCTTCCAGTTAATGATCCACCTATTGCTGATTCTAAGAGCTATGAGATAGATGAGGATAATTCTGCAGCTATTATATTATCAGGAAGTGATATTGAGTATGATCCATTATCATTTATTATATATAGTTCTCCTGAAAATGGAATCATCCAAGAGGATGGTAATCTTTTAACATATCAGCCTAATGAGAATTTCAATGGTTCTGATAGCTTTACATATAAGACGAGTGATGGAGATGCTTCATCAGAGTTAGCAACAATTTCTATATTGGTAAATCCTATTAATGATGCACCAGTACTCTCTGTGCTAGATAGTCAATCTATTAATGAGGATGATACTTTTAGTTTAACACTCCTCGCTAATGATGTTGATGGAGATGAATTAACATACTCAGTGTCTACCAATGATGAGTCAGCCAGCTATGAAGTTTCAGGTGATTTAATTACAGTAACACCGGCGACGGATATGTATGGTGAAATAGAGGTATTTATAGCTGTTTCTGATGGTACCCTTACAGATGAGAGTTCATTTATGCTGACAGTTATAGCTCAACCAGATCCACCTGAGCTTGTAGCTATCTCTACTCAAGAAATTAATGAGGATGAGAACCTGATTATATTTTTATCTGCTTCTGATGTTGATGGAGATGAGTTATTCTTTTACGGATCATCTATATTAAGTGGATCTGAAATTTCTGTAGAAGATAATCTTATAATGATAACTCCACCAATTAATTACTATGGTGATATGATAGTTTCTGCTGGAGTTAGTGATGGTTTATATAGTATTAATCAAGAATTTGTAGTTAATGTTCTTGCTCAGCCAGATCCACCTGTAATTTCTGCTATATCTGATCAAGAAGTTCTTGATGGGGTTTCACTTTCTATTGATATACCAGCATCAGATCCTGATGGAGATGAGCTTATTGTCTCAGTCGAAGTATCTAATGATATTAATGTTGTTATTGATGATTTATTACTTACACTACAAAGCCAAAACAATGTGAGTGGTGCATATGAAGTCATTGTTTCAGTCTCTGATAATATTTATTCAGCTGAGACATCTTTTATTTTAAATGTTATAAATGTAAATGATCCTCCTGTATCATATTCTACTAGTGCGACCTTAGATGAGGATGATAGTGTTGTAATAATATTAAATGCTGATGACCCAGATTTAGATGATCTAACATATCATATTCAGACATTTCCACAATTTGGTAGTATCAATATATCATCTGGAGTAGCGACCTACTCACCAGGACTAAACTATTTTGGAGAGGATTCTTTTGAGTTTTATGTATCAGATGGGGAAGAGCAATCTAATATCTCTGTAGTAACATTAAATATTCTTCCTATAAATGATTCTCCAATAATTACTTCTCAACCTATTTTAGTAGGTACTGAAGATGAATTATACACATATCAGATTGTTGCATCTGACCCTGAAGGAGATTCACTGACTTATGAGTTGTCTTCTTTCCCTAGTGGCATGGAAGTAGATGATCTAGGTTTAATTACATGGATGCCATTAGAAGGTGTGCTTAGCTCTGGAGAGGTGGTTGTGACTGTTTTAGATGGAGGTGAGGATGGTGCGCTTCCATTTAGCCAAGCCTTCACAATAGATGTTGAGGCAGTTAATGATACTCCCCAGATAGTATCTACACCTAGCAGCATTGCATTTGAGGATCAAGAATATAGTTATCAGATTGAGATTCTAGATCCCGACTCAGATACTTTTTACTATAATCTTTTAATAGGACCTGATGGATTAGAGTTATCAGATAATGGATTAATAACATGGACCCCTACAGAAGGTATTATATCTTCTGGAACAGTTGCTCTTGTTGTTTGGGATGTAGAAATCCCAGTTCAACACATTGATTTTCCTGCGGTACAAGAGTTTGTGATAACCGTTATACCAATTAATGATCCTCCATCTATCATATCTTCTCCATCCTCCAATGCTACTGAAGATATAGAATATACATATCAAGTAGAAGTTGAAGATATAGATAGCGATGTATTTTATTTTAGTCTTTTAGATGCTCCTTTAGGAATGCAAATAAATCAATATTCAGGTTCTCTTACATGGACTCCATTGGAAGGCGTTCTTACCTCAGGGGATATTTCTATAAAGGTAGCAGATGGAGATAATGATGATGCATTGTATGATATTCAAAATTTTGCAATTTCAGTAACAGCTGTTAATGATTCACCTGTAATTGTATCTACAGCATCTCCTTATGGTATACAAGGTCAAGAGTATGTATATGAGATCCAAATTGAGGACCCAGATGATACAGAGTTTATTTATCTACTCTTTAATGCACCTTCTGAAATGCAAATTGATTATGATACGGGAATTCTATCATGGACTCCACCTTTAGGTGGTGTTTATGGGCCAATAACATTACGAGTTCAAGATGGTGGAGAAGATTTTTCAGAGCCATCGGAGGAAATTTTTTCTATAAATGTACAGTATACATCTGGAATAACAACTCTAGAGATTCCCATACATTCTGATGCCAATTTAATAAGTTATTCAGCTATACCTGAAGATAATTCAATTGAGAGCATACTATTTGATTTAGGGGACAATATATTATCAATCATTACAGAGTCTGCGGCAGCATCACTAAATCCAAGTTTTGGTTGGGTAGGTAATCTTAATTACATACAGCCTCAAAGAGGATATTGGTTAGTTGCATCTGAAGATAATATCCCTTCTGGTACCACAATAACGCATACTGTAGAAGATGCCTTTACTACACCATTAGATTTTCAGTATCTAATTCATGAGGATGCTAATTTGATCTCATATGTAGGGATTGATGGGATCTCAGTTTCTGATGCTCTTCCAGATAGTATAGAATCAAATATAAATAGTATTATAGGAGAGGGAGTAGCTGCCTCTTGGAGTCCAACATTTGGATGGGTGGGAAGCTTGGATGCTTTCTATAGGAATGAGGGATATTGGTTAATTAATAAATCAGAAGATAGTTTATATTTTAGTTGGGAAATGCCTGAGGAACAATCGCTGCTTGATAAAGGAACAATCACTAAGAATGAGATTACTGTTCCTGATTATCTAATTTACAATCAGTCATCTATGCAATCTTTCTATTTTATTGATAATATAATATTAGAAGATAGAGCTATATCAGAAGATGATTGGATTGTAGCATATAATAATGGAGTTATTGTAGGAGCAAGACGTTGGAATGGTTTATATACAGATGTTCCAGTTATGGGTGATGATGGTATGAACTATAGTACTGGATACTGTCAAATAGGAGATATACCTATATTTAAACTTTACCTAGACTCTACAGGTGAGATGATTAACCTCAAGGTAAATAATATCACACCACCATGGGAAAATTTATCAGTTAATACTATTCAATTAGCTGAGCAACTTCAAATTCCTAATACATTTGAGATTTCATATCCATATCCAAATCCATTCAATCCAAGTACTTCAATTGAGTTTGGATTACCGCTATCATCAGAGGTAGTCATTAAAGCATATGATATTATGGGTAGGAAAGTTGAAACAATCTTAAATAAAAAATTAAATCAGGGATATCATCAGGTTAATTGGAATCCCACTGAACTATCTACTGGAATTTATTTTATAAATATCAAATCAGGTGAGAATGACTTTACCTATAAAGTTATGTTTATTAAATAAGTGAACATTGAGATAGAAAGAAAATTTTTAGTAGATAAACACAACTTACCTTTACCTGATTCCTATAAGTCGATTACGCAAGCGTATTTAATGTTTAATAATAATCAAGTACTTAGAGTTAGAAAAACTGATAGTCAGTATCAGCTAGGTTATAAGATTAAAAAAACTAATATCCATCGTTTAGAATTTGAATATGATATCCCTTCTGAAGATGGAGAAAAATTGATTTCTTTATCTCCATACTATACAATTGAAAAAGATAGATACTTTATTAATATTGGAAAGCATGTATGGGAGATAGATGTTTTTAAAGATCTAAATAAAAGTTTAATAGTTGCCGAAGTTGAGTTGAATAATGAAACTGAAGAGATAGACATTCCTAATTGGATTGGAGAAGAAATATCTGATGATGATCGTTATTTAAATTTTAATTTATCAAAGAAACCATATTCTCTATGGTAATTTCATATCGATAGTGAAGAATAAAACTCTTCTAATTTATCATAGAATTTTTCTTCTGTGCTATTATTCTCAATAGTGTAATCAGATTTAGTACGTTTTTCTTTTTCT
Source organism: uncultured bacterium (assembly GCA_964552145.1). GTDB lineage: Bacteria > Fidelibacterota > Marinisomatia > SCGC-AAA003-L08 > D37C17 > TMED161. Next base: position 11,770 of record CAZKFO010000007.1, read on the forward strand.
GTAATTTGAAGTGACATTCTATTCTGAATTTGTTCTAGTGGTAGATTCTTTCGTTTCAGGGCTCTTTCAATTCGAATTGTTTTTTTTGCAGTAATTAGTAGTATCCCATTGAGGAAACTACCAATTCTAGCTTCAAACAACATCGCTGCGTCTACAACAAATATTTTAACATTGTTAGATTTAGCTTTATTCATAGCAGTATCAATCAGTAAATATACTTCTGGCCACATAATACCATTCAATATTTCTTGATTGAGTTTGCTTGAGAATGAGACTTCAGCTAGTTTTTTAAGTGACAATTTATTATTTTCAACAACATCTTTCCCAAAGCTTTCAATTATTTTATGTTGAAGTGTTATAGTATTTTTAAGGTGTTTTTTTGCTTCTTTATCTGCATTGAATACTTTTGCTCCCTTCTCTTCAAAAAAAAGAGATGCGGTAGTTTTTCCAGATCCAATTCCACCAGTTATTCCTAATTTGTACATATATTTAACCTAAGATTTTATCTATTGACTGACTTACCTGATTGATATCTTGCTCTCCATCAATATGACACACCCTTGATTTAGATTTATAGTATTCAATAAGAGGGCTTGTCTCTTGGTGGTATACTTCGAGTCTTTTTCTTACTGTATTTTCTTTATCATCATCTCTAACTATTAAATCTTCTCCAGTTTCATCATCTTTACCTTCATCCTTTGGAGGATTATATTTTATATGATAGATTCTTCCTGATGAAGGATGTACTCTTCTTCCACCCATTCTTTCTACGATATTATCGTCTTTTACCTCTATCACAATAATTATATCTATCTTCTGATTTAATTCTTCTAATAATAAATCAAGTCCTTCTGCTTGAGGGATTGTTCTAGGAAATCCATCTAGAATATATCCATTACTACAATCGCTATCTACCAAGCGCTCTTTCATCATTCCAAGAATCACTTCATCTGGAACCAATACTCCAGAATTCATATATTCTTTTGCCTTGAGTCCTAAATCTGTTTTGTTATTAACATGCTCTCTTAACATATCACCCGTAGAAATTTGAGGGATATTTAATTTACTTATTAGATATTTAGCCTGCGTGCCTTTCCCTCCACCTGGAGGTCCTAATAATAATAATTTCATTATTTGCCTTTCATTTAAATAAGAAGACCTGCTATGCATGCTGTTATCCAAGAAGCAATAGCTCCACCAATCATCGCTTTAGTTACTAGTTTGGATATATCTTTTTTTCTATCAGGTGCAATAGATCCAATACCACCAAGTTGAATACCAATTGATGCGAAGTTAGAAAAACCACAGAGTGCATAGCTTGCTATTACAGCAGTTTTTTCTGATAATCCATTTACACCAACTTGCATCTCACTTAGATTTAGATATGCAATTAATTCAGTTAAAACAATTTTTTGCCCTAATAAACTACCTAAAATATGTGCTTCAGACCATGGGGCTCCCATTAAATATGCCAGTGGCATAAAGATATATCCTAAAAGATTTTCTAAAGAAGTTCCAAATATATTTAATATATAGTTTGATAAAGAAATTAAGGCAACAAATGCAATAAGCATGGCAGCTATATTAGCAGCTAATTTTAGTCCTTCAGTCGCTCCATTTCCAAGTGATTCTAATACATTCCCTTCAACACGTTCATTTAAATTCGATGTTAAATCTATATCCTTAGATAAAGATTTAACAGTTTCAGGATACATTATTTTTGCAACAACTAACGCTGCTGGTGCACTCATAATTGATGCTGCCATCAAATGTCCAGCAATACCAGGGATATTATCTAGCATCCCAACATAGATTGCCATTACTCCACCAGCTACGGTTGCAAATCCACCAGTCATAATAGCCATTAGTTCTGAATTTGTCATTTTAGAAATAAATGGCTTAATTACGAGAGGAGCTTCAGTTTGACCTACAAAAATATTAGCTGAAATACTTGTGGTTTCTGGACCACTTGTTTTCATCGTTTTTTGCATTACCACTGCAACAATTCTAATAATTTTTTGCATAAGGCCTATATGATATAGAACAGCCATTAATGCTGAAAAGAATATAACCGTTGGAAGAACTGAAAAAGCAAAATTAATTACTGCAGGATGCATCTTTCCGTCAATAAAGGATGCGAATAGGAACTCACTTCCCTCATTCGAGAAGCTTAGTAGTTTTTTAATCAATTTATCGAACCATGCAAAAATTGGTTTTCCAAATGGAGTTACTAAAATAAAAAAACCAAATAGTAGTTGAAGTCCTAGACCCCATAACACAAGCATATAATCTATTTTTTTTCTATTATTTGATAATAAAAATGCTAAAGCTAGCAACGTAATTATACCTAGAATTCCCATTCCCACTCCTTTTTATTTAGTAAAGCAATTTCTACATCTTGCTTCATATTTATCTGTCTCACCAACTACAACGAGAGTATCTTCTGATGAAATTCTTTGAGTAAAACTAGCAGGGTCACCACACACCATACATATAGCATTGACCTTAGATACATACTCAGCATCAATAATTAGCTGTGGTATTGGTCCAAATGATTTTGCCATATAATCCTTATCTAATCCTGCAATCACTACTCTCTTTCCTGCTTTTGCAAGTTTGTTTGATATCTCAATTAATTTATTATCAAAAAATTGAGCTTCGTCTATACCAAACACATCAGCTTTATCTTTATAATCATAAATATTTTCAGATGACTCTAAGATAATTGATTTGATTTTACGTTTATTATGGGAAACAATAAAATCATCACTATACCTATTGTCAACTTTAGGTTTGAATATTGCTACATCCTGTTTAGCATATTGAGCTCTTACTAGCCTTCTTATAAGCTCTTCTGTTTTTCCACTAAACATTGGGCCGCATATAACCTCAATCCATCCAGAGTTTCTAACAGTCAGCATTTTTTATTTTATTCTCCATCTTAGGTAAAAGTTCTGAATTAATTATATCTAAAGCTACTTTATTTTTCCCTCCATTAGGTACTATAATATCTGCATATAATTTAGTTGGTTCAACAAACTTATCATGCATTGGTCGAACAGTTTCTAGATATTGATTAGATATGGACTCTATGGTTCTCTCCCTCTTGTTTATATCTCGCTTTGCTCTTCGGAGTATTCTAATATCTGCAGGAGTATCAACAAATATTTTTAGATTAATTAACTCTCTAATTCTCGGATCGTATAATGCAAAAATACCTTCTAAGACTATGATAGGTTTTGGTTGAAGTTTATTAGTTTCTTCTATTCGTTTATGTCTCTTGAAATTATAGATAGGGATATTAACTTCATTGTAGTTTATTAGCTCTTTAAGATCTCTAAGTAAATCTGAAAAATCAATTGAATCTGGATTATCAAAATTAACCTCGCAACGCTGTTCATAGTTTAAATGAGCCAAGTCCTTATAATATGAATCTTGTGATATATATATAAGGTTGTTACTATCAAACCTTGAAATTAGTTCTTTTGCAAATCTTGATTTCCCTGATCCGGTACCACCTGATATTCCAATTAATAAAGGCTGATTCATACTAATTATCCAAATGGATATGGAAGAATATCTTTTGTTGTTATTTTTATTTGATTCTTTTTTTCTTTATCTGTTATGATTATTTTAATATCTCCAGCAAATTCATGTATAATCTGTCTACATGACCCGCAGGGCATTCCTCCATCATTTGTAACCACAGCAATACTTTTAAAGTTCTTATGACCTAAAGATAATGCTGAAAATATCGCAACTCTCTCAGCGCATAGAGTAGTGGGGTAAGCTTTTGATTCAATATTGAAACCTATTATAACATCATTATTATTAGTTAGTAGTGCAGCACCAACAGGATAATTGCTGTATGGAGACATTGCCTTGCTCTGCGCTTCAATAGCTTTCTCTATAAGTATATCATCATTAATCATTATTCTATGAAAAAATCTCCATGAATTATATTGGTATTACCCACGTTATCATTTACCTCTATTCTAATTGTATGACTACCTACTTCTAATCTATTTTTAAGATTGTAGTGCACTATTTTTCTATATGTGTTATACTCAACGATTAATTTTTCTCCATTAAGATAAACATTAATATTATTTTCATCTTTAATCCCAGATAATTTATCTTCTATTTCAAATTGTATTTTATTCAAGTGATCATATCTGTATGTTGAGTTTACTTGTGGTATAGCTTTTCTTATTTTCGGAGGTCTTGAGTCTCTTATTATAGAATATATCCCCCCTGATTTAACTGTTGCCTTAATATTATTTAGCTCTCTACTATTATCTATAAATTTCCATTTTTTTCTTTGTTTATCAAATTTATATATTCCCAGCTGATCTATATAGCTACTAGCATTATATGTAATTTCTAATTTATTTTTAAGAGGATGATGCGTGGGCCCCAATATAAATGGATTATATATAATTTTATTATTATCAGGATTTTCAAAATCATTTGTTGGCATTGTGTAGAAGAAAGTATCATTATGAATCATATTCTCTTTCAATTGCTTACTATTAGCTAATTCCTCTTTTGAGGTAATACTAATATCTTGATAAGTCATATTAATTGGTATCCCTGATATTGATACTTCTGATTCTATATCTAGAGAGAATTGCTGCTCTAGAGAGTCAAGATAGAATACTGATATATTAGATAAGTCTCTTAATTCTCTTGGATAAAAGAGTTCTGATAAGAATTCATTTTTATCAACCCTAGATAATGGATATTTATATACAAGACTGTCTAATGTTAGTCCCAGTATTGGCTCCCTTCCAGAAAATTCTTTCTCTATATACTGAATAATGACCCCATGTTCTTTATCTAATATTTTAATGTCTCCTCTTAATGAGATGTTTGATTCTTTTAGGGATATGTATTCTGTCGCTCCTTTAGTGCCATTTTTATATATAGGTTGACATGCTAATACATCAAATGCAGTATTATAATTAGATACTTTAACTATTTGGTTTGTTATTTTTTCTTTATTGAAATTATATGTTTTGAGACCATCATTGAGTCTAGTCGCCAAGTGTAATTCTATATCCTGTATTTGAGAATTATTAGATGATATAACCAGACCATCATTAATTTGAATATCAAATTCTGGTATCTGTGGTTGTACGGACAGCATTTTAAAGCTTATTGTAGTCTGATTTCTATTGAAGTCTGATACAATTATTTGACATTCATGAATTGATTTATCATTAAATTTTAGCGCAGAATCCTTCCTTTTCTTTATGAAGGATGAAGGCGAAAGATTGTATTTATTATATAGGTTATAAACACTTCTTTTATCATATATATATTTTGAGTAGTCTCTTTCTGAGAACACTTTATATCCTTCATAAAAAGAGATATTATTGTATTTTGATTCATATATGGTTTCATTGTCAATAACGAGCTTTATACTATATATATCATATTTAAATTTTGATTTATTCATCCGATCAATGACTTCTAATGATATTCCAAATTCACCATTTACCGCTATAATCTCATCATAGACATATTCATTATTAGTAATTTTCTTTAAGGCAAATTCGGCCTCTTTCTGAGTTCCATTTATGTAACTATTTTTATTTAAATTAGTGATTATTAAGCTCTCAGGTATTGGGGGAATCGTATCATTTACACTATAATTAGTTAATAGGGGGTTAAATGGTTTTTTCTTTTTATTTCTAATTTCAAAGTGTAGATGAGCTCCTGATACACCGCCAGTATCTCCAGTATATGCAATCACATCACCTTTGGAAACGGGCAATTCCCATTCTGAGAATTCTTTTTCTATGGTATAACAATTACATTTTTCCTGAAGTTGATCTTTAATTATTTCAAGCTTATCATTGAAGCGATCAAGATGAGCATATAGTGATGTATTTCCATCTTCCATAGTTACATATAACGCTTTTCCATAGCCTGATGTACTAACAAGTATCTTTGATATATATCCATTTTCAATTGCGTAGACATCAAATCCATTGATTCCATGGGTTCTAATATCAATTCCAGTATGATGCCTTCCATTACCTCTAATTCCACCAAATACATCTGTTAATGTCTTACTTGCATCGGTTGGCCAGATATAATCTCTTGGATATAGTAAAGATGCTAAAATAACTAGCAGATAGATATTTTTTATAAGATAACTCATTAGATAATATTCATTATAATCTATATAATATAGATTATCTTTTCATTAAATTGTGACCATAACACAGTACTCAATAATAGTGAATTTATGAATTATAAACTACTCAAACTGAACATAAAAAGAACTTTAACAAATTCTTTTAAAGCTTTTCGAAATGATGCTATAGTTAATAATTTCACTTCTGAAGCTATTACAAGTCCTAGTATTTTAGTTATTTTCCCAACTCAAACCAATCTCATATCAGAATCTATGGATTCTATCTCAAAAATAGTATCTGCACATGAGGATAATCGTTCTAGTTTTACATTTATTATAGATAAAAATAGAGCTTCTATGATTAATTTTTTTGACATTCATACTATCCCTGTAGAGATTAAGAAGGAAAAAAAATTACTAGATTCTAATATAATTTTAAAGAAGATAAAAAATCAAAGATTTGATATAATACTTAATCTCAATGTTAAATTCAATCTTGATGTTGATACTTTAGTGGAAAAAATAAACGCAGAGTATAAAATTGGTTTTATATCAAAATATTCAGATTTATTTTATAATATTCAGATTAATTGGGATGAATCTGGCTCCAGGTTTTTATCCATTGTAAATATATTAGGAGAAGCGCAATGATATATACAATATTTGAGAATAGTAATATGGAAAGATGCTATCCATTTACGATAAACCATTCACTTATCGAATTAAGGTTTGGTGCTTTTAGTATCTTGGAAAGAATTGAAAAACAACTATCTGAGAAAGATCAAGTTATATTAGTAGTTAGAGATGAGCTGAAGGATATTCTATCAGAGAGGTATCCGCATATAGTTGTTAATCCTGATGTAATTTCCCCTTCACAGGTATATCACGTTTCTAGTATTAATCTCAATGAATCAAATTTAATATTAACTTTAGATAATGATATCCCTATAGATGAATTTAGAGATAAGATGGTAGGTTCCTCAAGTGATCCATATTTATGGGATTACCTTAAATTAAACAGCCTTGATGCAGATAAAGATTATTTTGATATGGTTATAAGTGGTAATTCCCATAAAACAGCTATCTTCGTAAATAAAGACAATATTCATATTTCAGGATCATCAGTGATTTCTGCTGGAGTTATATTAGATGCATCAAATGGTCCTATTATCATTGATGATGAAGTCGTTATAGATATAGGAGCACTTATAAAAGGCCCTACATATATTGGTAAAGGCTCTAAAGTTAATCCAGGTGCAAAGTTAAGAGGGAATATCTCCATTGGTCCATATTGTAAGATAGGGGGGGAGGTAGAAGATACTACATTCCATGGTTATAGTAATAAGCAGCATGATGGCTATCTGGGGCATTCATATATTGGTGAGTGGGTTAATCTTGGTGCTAATACAAATAATAGTGACCTTAAGAATAATTATAGTAAAATTAAATTTAAGATTGGTGAGGATGTCATTAATACTAATGAAATTTTCTTAGGGGCTATGATTGGAGATTATACTAAAACAGGAATCTCAACAATGATTAATACAGGTACATATGTGGGAGTAGGTTGTAATTTGTTTGGCTCTGGATTTCAAAGAAAAAATATTCCCTCATTTACCTGGGGAGAAAACTCTAGAATGAATTTAGATAAGTTTTTAAATACTTTAGAGATTGTAAAAAATAGAAGAGGGAAGAATATCTCTAATATAGAGAAAGATTTGATAACTAAAATTTACAATTCCTTAGATAATTCAATTTTTTAATTGTACTTAACTTATAGTTCAACTATATTTTCATTCAATTCATAGGAGAAATAATGGAACTACAAGAGATAATCTGTCCTAATTGCGGCTCTGAGATTTTACCTGAGAAACTATCAGAAAAATTGAGATGCTACATATGTAAAGCAGATTTTCATCACAAGAAATTTATTGGTTTTTTAGAATATCTTATGATGAATGGACTTGTTACTGAAGTAGATTTCTTTGATAAAAAAATATATGGTGAGGAGATTAACCATACTTCAGAAACAGAGGAAGAATTACGAGATGAGACAAATCCTAATGAATATGAAGAAAATAGAAATAAAATTGAGTATATGGAGCGCACTGAAGATTTAAAAGAAATAACAACTGATGAAGAAGAATTTAGGACCTGGGATGGAATAGATGAGGATTGGCAGGAGTTTAATAAGAAAAATAGCGAAAAAGAGGATTAAGTAATTATGGAAAAAGATAAGAAAAAATCCCAACAGATTAAAATTGAATTTAATGAGGACTCAACATCCGTTGAATATAGTAATTTTGTTGTTGTTACTCATTCTGCAGCTGAGTTCGTTCTTGACTATATTAGAATTCTTCCTGGCATGATTAAGGCAAAGGTTAAATCTAGAATTATAATGTCACCTATGCATGTAAAAACACTGATGCTCGCTCTGCAGGATAATATTAAAAAGTATGAAGATAAGTTTGGGGAGATTAAGGTTCTAAAGCAAGACAAGCAATCTCATTTCAAATTGCCTGATGATATCTTACCAAATTAAAATAGTGTAGTTAGTCTCAGAATAACCTGCCTACCCATAACGGCACCACCAATCAGCTCTCTATGTTTATCATCAAATAGATTCGTTGCGGTTATACCAAATTTCAGATAATCAGTTATATTGTAGTTATAGTGGAGATCAACTATTGTATATGGTCCAATAGTTCCTGACCAGGTACCATCAGCCCAATCAAACTTATCAACATATCTTAGTTTCATAAGAATAGTACCAAGCTTATTAGTATTTATGTTAGTAGTGAGATTAAATTTAAACTTCGGAGAGTTTATTGGATCATATGTCTTGGTTAGCTCATTGTAGTAATCTGTAGAGTTAAATAGTGTAAAGTTAAGATCCACTATAAACTTCTCAGAGAAGAAATGAGTAAAGCCAACATCTATTCCTGAGTGGTAGACCTTTCCATAATTTAATGAGCTTAAGACAATAATAGGTAGTTTATTAGGGAAGCCTTTTCTTCCATCTTCGGTCATTTCTGCTTCATAGTGACCAGACATAAGAGTTGAATATTCATCAACACCTACATCTAACCATCTTCGGTCAACATGCTCATATGTTCCTAAGTTAGCAGAAGCAGGATCATTATTATTATTAGGGTTATCATCTAGAGAGTTAGGGTCCCAAACCTGATAAGGTTGAACTATTGTATATATAATTTCTCCATTAGGTGTATCACAAATTCCTCCAACAGATTCATCTCTACAAAGGATATCTACAAATCCCCACTCTCCAGGGTCTTGATAGCAAGTTGGATCATAATCATCGCTTGCTGGGTCAAGACAGTCATCATTTTTATCATCTTGGGACCACCCAAATATGTCAGACCAATCCGTAGATGGATTTAGATATTGAGAATTTTCAAGTGCTTCGTAGTCAAGCTGATGCTGAGTTGCATTGGTGAATTTACATGGATATTCATCGCTCGGGTCATCGCAAGGGATTAAATGCTGGGGAATGTATGTACCTAATCCTGACCAATCATCATCATTATCCTTTCCATCCCATGCTGTTGCATATGGGGCGTAGGTTCCACTGAGGCTGGTAGGAATAAGACCAATAACATCCCCAGGAGTTCCATCATCATTAATTTTCTTTACAAGGGGAGTTATAAAAGTAGCGGGGCTAAAGAAGTTATCATATTTCGTAAAGTATATCTCTCCTGTAAATTGGCTCTTTAATGATAGCCATGTCTTATATCCAAGCTCTAGAGTTCTCATGCTTTCTGATCGGAGAGGATCTACATCCGGTAAGTTTACAGATTCTAGTGGAGTATAATTAACTCCATCATTATAGGCAGAAGGAATAAATATCATATGATTCAATGTATCTAGTGGGATATAGTCATTAGGGTATTGAGTATCACGTAAATTATAAAATAGAGGCGCTCCTTGGATCCTTTCTTCGTATGGTTGACAATCTCCACAGTCACTTAGCGATTGTCCGAATGATACGGTAGAGTAACTATTATCATCATTTAGAATATAGCTGTAATTTCCATTTTCATCTACCTCAGTCTGATAGTAGAACGGATCAATTAGGTTAATATCAAATCCATACTCTCCAAACTGAGCTTCGCTACCTACTCTTGCGTATGGCGTTCCGTCTTTATTTCCCTTTAGAATTAGTTTGTAGTTATCACCAAAATCTGTCTCTCCAAAAATAAGGTTTGTATGTAGAGCCGTTATCGTTGGGGTATTAAATGCCCGACCATACCCAAGTCTCCAGGTAGTAAAATCAGTAGGCTTATAGGTAAGACCAATTTTAGGACCAAAAAGTAATCCTTCCTCTTTTAATTGATCATGGTAATCTAATCTAGCTGATGTAATTAATTCCCATTTTTCATTGTTAAATAAATCAGTTTTTGCTTGGAAGTAAAATCCTAATTCATTGGAGACAATATTCTTTTCAAATTCATCTTCCTCATCAACACCAAATATAGCCTCATCTGCATCCCAGTATATATCTCCATCATTATCTTCATCTATATCATTAAATATAAATGTTCTACTATCTTCATCATCATCAAATCCATTAGGCCCATCGTTTAGGACAGATCCATTGGTAAATGGATTTGTTTGCATATAATCAAGTCCCCATGTAAACTCTGTTCGATATTTGTCTAACGTAAATACATTCTGAACTTGTACTCCAAAGTTACTTGATTGATCAATTATCATATCACCAAGATTGTATCCTCTAGTTTTTCCTGCATCATTTGAATTAAAAAATGCTTGAGCGTACCAATTATTAAATTTCCCTCTAAGCTGATAGTAGCTTGATTTCCATCCATCTGCTAGATAGCGACCAACGCCAGTGACTTGCTGAGTTTTTGTGTAGGCATAGCCAGTTTGGAAAGTCATATTTATATCATTGCTTATATCATAGTCTAATCTAAACTCAATTTTATCATTTATAACCTCAAAGTCAGGGTAGTCATTAACTCCATCTCCATTTGTATCATTAACTCTAACTAAGTTTGGATGCCAGTCGCCTTGTGTATAGGATCCATTTCCATCTAAATCCTCATAAGATTCACCTTCATTCCAGATACCATCATTATTTTCATCGTTGAAAGGTTCTGGCATAGTTCCCCAGATTTCATCCGAGGTATCATATATTCCATCAAATTCATTATTATCAAAACTAATAATCCCGTTCCCCTCACCATAATCAGGACCATTAATCCGAATCCAATCCTCACCAGCATCTTTTATGCCATTCTCATTTAAGTCATCAAAGACTGGATTGCCCCATATATCATATGCAGTTTGAGGACTATCTTGGTTCGACGCCTCAAAGTCCCAGCAATATCCATCTTGTCCGCAGTCACTAATGATATCACTAAAGTCGTTATATATGTTATCTGGTGGTGGCCATATATCATAACTTAAATATGAGCCGTTATTATAGGATGAAACGATAAGGTAGTTATAGATAAAGCTTTGGTTCTGCGAGCCAATATACCCAAGACTTGGGTTTTCCTCAATAATTACAATTTCATTAGTGCTAGGGTCAATCCAGCAATTTTGAATTATATTATCTACAATTATTGCATCATCTATTGTATAGCAATCATCAATTATTCCATTTCCATCATCATCAACTCCAATTATGTGATTATTTCGATCAAACATTTCAATCATATTCCATCCCGCTTCATTTGGTTCTGCTATCCAATCTCCATTGTCATTCCATGTATCCCCAGGCTGAAATATTCCATCTCCTTCACCTTCGTCAGGTCCATATAACCATATAGGATTACCATTATCATCATAGAGAAGCCAATCTATTATTTCACCTTGGCTGTTTGCATATCTAAACACAGCTTGATGTCCATTTCCTGTATCTAAATCAGAGTAATATGGAAATCCATCTAAACCATAATCTCCCCAAGAGGATGTGCTGTAAACCATTTCACCCTCTGAACAATCTGAACCTCCCAAACCATTTCCCTCAGGATCTGTGCAAGGTTCTAAAATTCCAGGTTCACCTCTATGTTCTATTTCATCGCCATGAAAGTCATAGTAGTAGTCTCCTGCAATATTGTCATCACCAAAATCCCATTCTAGTACATCAAATTCAAGCTCAAATGTTTTTTCATTATACCTTGCAATTCCTCTTAGATGCTCATCGGTAGCATTCTCAACATACCATGGATTTCTTGAGCCATCCATCAAATACTTATTTGCTCTTCCATATGAAATAAGAACATCACCATCAATGGCAAGCGACCATGCGGATGGATATTCATCATCTGTACGTCGCTCATCATTTTCATCAATCATACCATTCCCATTATTATCAACTCCATCAAGCCACCAATCACCATCATCATCAATTCTCTCATCTATATCATCATTGTAATCATCGTAAGAGCCATCAGAATCCCAATCATCCCAGTTTTCATATGCAGGCTCTCCCAAGTCATAGTAGTAGGTCTCATATCCATCTCCTACTATATCCTGCCACCACTCACACTGATCATCACAATCAAGGGGATCATCTGGATTATTACATATTGTGGATGTATTACATATTCCATCGCCATTATTATCAAATGTAAAATTCCATTCTCCATCACCATTTTCATCTATAAATGGTTCTGGGCCTGTATGTATTTCATTCCCATCAAGATCAAGAAAGTCAAACACGCCAGGTATGCATTCATATCCAATAGGGCCTAGGCAGTTATTATCATCCCATGGTTCTCGATTATCGACGCCATCAGCCCAAAAATAATCTTCATCAATTAGTCCATCCCCATCATCATCAAAGCCATTATACCAATCTTCACCTGCAACGCCATCACCATCCAGGTCTCCATGATTTGCCTCTCCATCTCCAATCATTATATAGGAAACACTATCAGGAGTTATGTAGTTTGAAAATCCGCCCCAGCCATTTCCACCACCTTCAGCATTTCCTTCAAGAATAGGTATCCCCTCATTATTATCTACTCGAGTCCATTTTAAAGCTTTATCTGTTGATGGGCTTATACCACCACCACCAGAAAAACCAGCTTTTATCGATGTGTTATTATCTTTCCCATCTATCTGTCGACCCCCAAAGCCAACCCATGGATTACGGTGGGCTTTATACTCACGCTCTGATATAAATGGCCACTCGGTTGCACTAAAATGTGATCCGGATAGTTTAAAGCTTATCTTGTTATTTATTTTCTTAGCATATCTAGCATCAAATTTCTTAAGATTTCGTTCATCAGCTGTACCGGCAAAGCTTCCTGTAAAGCCCTCTGATAGAGAGGGAGCTTTTGATATTATATTGATGACACCACTATGTGCATTGGCTCCATAGAGTGCCGTCGCAGGACCCAAGACCACTTCAATTCTTTCAACATCATCTGAGGTGATTGGAATAGTACTAAAATTTACAACTCTTAGAGATGGGACGTTTGCGGGCCTTCCATCTGTTAACATCAATAGCCTTGTGCTAAAGCTGCTATTAAATCCTCTAATAGATAAGCTATAGTTGTTTACACCACTTGCTGTAAAGTCAACTCCCTTCAAGCCTTGCAAGTAACTACCTAAATTTGATGTTGATGCTTGCTCAATCTCTTTAGATGAGACAGTCTCAATAGTTGCGGGTGCTTCTGTCTTTTTTTCTTCTCTTTCATATACAGCGGTTACTTTTGTTTCTTCAAGTGCAATTTCACCCATATTCATTTTTATATTAAGGATATAGTTCTTGTTTTCATTAATATCTATAGGGATCATTTTTTCTTTATAGCCAATATACATTACTTTTATAGTATACTCTCCAATAGGAACATTTTTTATGATAAAATCTCCTTCTACATCAGTACTGGAGCCATAGCTGGTATTTGTTTGGATAGTGACTGTTTTTCCAAGATTATCTAGGTCTAACTTGCGTGTTGTTTCAAGCAGGAGGACATTTACACCAATTAATGGTTCTTTTGAATCAGTATCAGTAATATTGCCTGCTATAGATGCCTGTGAGAAGAGCATAGAAATACAACAAGCAAATAGAAGTAAAGATTTTCTATTAAAAATAACCATCAACAAATCTATAAACATATTAGAATAAAACATAATAAAAAAAGCCCCTTCATACAAAGGGGCTTTTTTAATAATTACTACCAGGAAGTATTGCTTACTTAATAAGCATTACTTTCTGTGAAGTTGTTACATCAGCGCTATTCGCTTTGATGATGTACATACCACTCGCAAGGTTTTCACCATGCAAAGTCATATTGTGTGTACCTATACCCATACTACCCTCATGAATCACATCAACTAGCTGACCGCTTACATTGTATACCATTACTGAAACATGTCCAGCAATTTCAACGTTAACGTCAAAAGATGTTGAAGGATTGAAAGGATTTGGATATGCTTTCTCTAGGCTAATTGCAGCTGGACCTTCAAAGCTTGCATTTATATAACCTTCTGTAGTTGCAGCAACAACCTCTTCTACAGTGTAGTCACCTGTGCTTGAGAAGATATCAGCTTCAGGATTTACAACGATAAGCTTTGTTGTACCACCATCAGTGTTATAATCTGCAACAAGTGCATTTTCTGTTAGTTCTAGGCTGAAATCACTTCCATGAGAAAGAGTCATTTCCACAGCACCTACAACACCATTCGCAGACATAGTCATTACATCATCAGTCTTTGTAAATGTTGCAGAACTTGCTTCTTCACCTCTATTTCCTAGGATAGTTGATACCATCGCAACAACATCAAGAACATCTACACCACCATCTGCGTTGTAATCACCGCAATCAGGCTCAGCAGCATTTCCAAGAATATATGCAACGACTTCAACGACATCAAGAACATTAACCTGTCCATCAGCATTTACATCTCCTGCATTAGCACAGCCACCAACGTCAGTTAGCTCACCAAGAACAGATATAGATGTCACAACAGGTATACAAGTTGGCTCGAATGTCATTACAAGTCTACCACCATTTGGATTATAAGGTGTTTCTGGAATACCATCATTATCAAGGTCAAGGTATGCAATCTCAGCTGGATTCATATCAGCTGCAGAGTCATCCACTAGGAATGAAGCATCACCTGTTTGTAGATACATAACACCATTCCAAGTTAGGAAATTACCCCATGGTCCAAATGAAGCATCCATAAGATAGAATGAGTTTGCACCAAATGTACCAGCTGCATATCCATCAACTCCTCCTGCAGTAAAATCAACACAATAACTAGGAAGTAGAGCTGTTACGTCACCTAAAATAGGATAGTTAAATCCGCATGCTAGCTGTGTAGCTGTAGATGTAACGTTAGGATAACCAAGAATGTTATCGTGATCAGTTCCATCTCCATCTTCATCCCATCCATCTTCAGGAGCCAGGATATCACCAAAACCTGTTTCAGCTACCGGTCCATCTATATAGTGCCACTCAACGTGGTAATCAGGTAAGTCTCCAAAGTAGTTATTACTTGGAACAAAAGACGAAACTGGCTCTGGAATTATATATCCAGCAGTTGCGCCTGGATGAGGCAGTCCTGGGTAGCCATGAAGATATGCAGCGCACTCAACACCACCACAGTATCCATGAGCATCGTCGCTTCCTGGCTCAAACAGTCCTCCTGCACCAGTTGCAACACATGCACCATAGCAACCTGCAAACTCAGCACCATAAAGCTGAAATTCAGCTGTTACAGGTGCTGGAGCTGGTGGAAAAAATGAGAAAAATGAAGATCCTGCGATACTCCATGATCCTGCAGACTGACCAACGTATGGACTTGCATTTGGCTGTCCTGTAACCATTGTTGACTGAACAGTTAGACCAGCAGCTAGATCAGATGAATATGAAAGAGGATCATCTAGAGGTAATAGAGTAATCTCTGTTTCACATCCTTCAGTCTCACCTGCAAGCACCTGACTGTCTGCAATGATTCCAGTACCATCTTGATTAAACGTTACGTATAAAAAGTACTGTAAGGCATCCATCTCTGCTACACCGATTGGGCCAACGACTCGGCTACCAAAGTTGTATCCAGGGGGGATGTTTGATATAACTTGACTTACACCTAGACCGTACGCATCATTAACAACCAGGTTAGTTCCATAGTTGCCATCAGCAGAATCTAAGTGATAGTTTGGTCTTGTGTAGTATTGATATTCTACTCTTTGTCCAGTCGCACGATACGTTCCTTCAATATCTTGAGCAACTAGTAAGGCAGAACAGAATACAAAAACCATTATTATGCTTTTTTTCATTATTTACTCCTCCTTAACTAAAGTTTTTATGAGTGTTTAACCTATCACCAATATAGATGACAGATTTTTAATTTTGAGAATCGTTCTCAATTAAATGTTTAAAAAGCCATTCGCGTTAAATAAAATAGACTATTATTAAATAATTATCAAGCAAAAAATAGCTTTTATTGGGTTTTGTGATATATATCAACTATTTGTGAAGTATCTTCTTATCGACCACAGTATTAGAAGAAATCCAGCAAGATTAAACATGATAGATACAGCCCATAAAGGCTGATCCTTTAGAATGGGGATAGATCCGATGATATTCTGTATTATATTTTCCATACAAAAGATTAGATTACATGTTTTTCCAAGAGGGGCCATCTCCACCCTCTGGAGTAGTCCAATCAATAATCTGATATGGATCCATTATATCACAGGTCTTGCAGTGAACACAGTTTGAGAAATTTATTTGAAGTCTTTCCTCTCCATCATCCACAATTTCATATACGTTTGCAGGGCAGAAGTGTTGACAGGGGTTTCCAAATTCCTCTTTACATTTATCAATACATATGGATTGGTCAGTTACATGCAGGTGGGGGACCTGATCCTCATTATGAGATGTAGCTGAATAGAATACATCAGTAACCTTGTCAAGTATATACTTCCCATCATAATTAATATTATCATATTTATTATGTTTAGGAGCGCTAGATATATTTTTGAGCTGCTCATGTCCATGCTCAGATTCTAGCTTATTGTATACTCCAAATCCTCGTCCGCCTGTTAAAAGACCCATTCCGGCATTTATCATTCCAGGAAGTAATCCCTTTTTAAATCCTTGATGGAAATTTCTAGTCCTGTAAAGCTCTTTATATGCCCAGCTATTTTTAAAATTATTTTCAAAACTAGATAGAGCACTATCACTAAAGTCTGATTTTTTAAATGACTCTAAAGCGGTTTCTGCAGCAAGCATGCCTGATTTCATAGCAAGATGAATCCCCTTTAGTCTCTGTCCATTTAAGAATCCTGCACTATCTCCGATTAGCATCGCACCATCCACGGATAGCCTTGGTATTGAAAACAGACCCCCTTCTGGGAGTGTTTTTGATCCATAGGCAAGAATTTCAGCGCCATCTAATATATTTTTCATCCATGGATGTGTTTTTAGAAGTTGGAGTTCATGATGCGGATCTATATTCGGATTTTTATAATCAAGTCCAACCACAATTCCCAAGTCTAGTATATTATTCTTCATTGTGTATATCCAGCCACCACCAAATAAATCATGCCCTAATGGGAATCCCAGAGTATGAGCAACATATCCATCAGGGAGCTTTTTCTCTGGAAGTTGCCATAGCTCTTTCACCCCAATGGCCCAAGACTGTGGGTTCTTCCCATCCATTAAATTAAATTTATTGATGAGCTTCTTCGTTAAGCTCCCTCTCGCACCTTCTCCTAAGAGAGTTAGCTTTGCAATGATATCAACACCTTCTTCAAAATTTG
This sequence comes from uncultured bacterium, assembly GCA_964552145.1. Classification (GTDB taxonomy): domain Bacteria; phylum Fidelibacterota; class Marinisomatia; order SCGC-AAA003-L08; family D37C17; genus TMED161. The sequence continues at coordinate 29,685 of CAZKFO010000007.1, forward strand.
ATTTCTTGTTTCCGTCCTTATCTATCCCTCGATCACCCGTTCTAATCCCTAAAACTTTACTTTCATCTTCATTGTATATCAAATCAGATCCAGAGAAACCTGCAAAAATATCAATATCTCTTTCTTCACATTTTTTTTCAAGCCATCTTGTTAGTTTTCCAATCGATGTTATATAGCAGCCATGGTGACTCATCTGTGGTGGGATGTATGGTACCGATAGCTTCTTGCTATCAGTTAGATAATACATATATTCTTTATTAACAGGGAATTCAAATGGGAAATCTTCATTTTTTAAATTAGGGAAGAGCTCATTTAATGATATTGGATCAACGACAGCACCGGAAAGAGAATGTGCTCCAACCTCAGCAGCTTTCTCTATAATTGCAATTGAGGCATCAATTTGATTCTCCTTAAACAGATTGCTTAGGTGTATTGCACCAGCTAGAGAAGCTGGACCAGCCCCAACAAATAAGACATCAATCTCAAGGATTTCTCTTTCTTGACTATCCATTTAGCTCTTTTATTGCGGAATTTAGTTTTGGTACTATTTCCATAATATCTCCAACA
>CAZKFO010000008.1:0-500 GCA_964552145.1 uncultured bacterium
ACTTTTAAACCACCTCTTAATTTATTTACTACTAAAGTTGCTAAAGCTTCACCTTCAACATCTTCAGCTAAAATAAGAAGAGAGCGCCCTGCCTGAACAACTTTCTCTAGTACCGGCAATAAATCTTTCATATTACTAATCTTTTTATCATGAATTAGTATATAAGGATTCTCTAGTTCTGTTTCCATTGACTCAGCATTTGTTACAAAGTAAGGAGAAAGATAACCTCTATCAAACTGCATTCCCTCAACTGTTTCTAAAAATGTATCTGTTCCCTTAGCTTCTTCAACAGTAATAACACCTTCATTGCCAACCTTATCCATTGCATCTGATATAAGATCACCTATAGAGTTATCATTATTTGCAGAGATTGTTCCAACCTGAGCTATTTCATCTTTGCTTGATACCTCTTTGCTTAAGCCTTTAAGAAAGTCAAGAACTTGCTCAACAGCAATATCTATTCCTCTCTTAAGATCCATTGGATTTGCTCCTGCTGTAAC
>CAZKFO010000008.1:510-29405 GCA_964552145.1 uncultured bacterium
AGTCCTTGGTTAACTATTTCCTGAGCAAGAACTGTTGCTGTTGTAGTTCCATCACCAGCAACATCAGATGTTTTAGATGCAACCTCTTTAACCATCTGAGCACCCATATTTTCAACTTTATCATTAACCTCAATTTCCTTTGCTACCGTAACACCATCTTTAGTAATAGTTGGAGCTCCAAAAGATTTATCAATAACTACATTCCTTCCTTTTGGTCCAAGAGTTACTTTTACAGCATTTGCTAATGTGTCAACTCCCTTTTTAAGAGCTGATCTTGCTTCTGTATCATAATGTATTTGTTTTGCCATTTTTATTACTCCTTGTAAATTTTATAAAGTTGCTAGTATATCACTTTCTCTCATAATTAAAACATCATCACCATCAACTGTGATTTCTGTTCCAGAATACTTACCGTACAAAACCTTATCACCTTTCTTTAGAGCCATTGATATAAGGTCACCAGAGTCACTTGCTTTTCCTGGGCCTACAGCCATAACTGTTCCCATTTGAGGCTTCTCTTGAGCTGTATCTGGTAATATAATACCTGAAGCTGTCTTCTCCTCAGCAGGTTCAGGTTTCACTACAATTCTATCTGATAAAGGCTTAACATTCATTTTATTAATCTCCTAAACTATATATTTTGTAAATTCAGTATAATATTCTCAAAATTCATACCAAAGCATAATTTTAGCTGATATATGACAGCTAGGCAGCCATTTTGTCATGCTTACTTCCCTGTGCTGCCAAATCCGCCATCTCCTCGAGAGCTATCATCAAGTTTATCTACAATTTTATAGCTAATCGGAGAACAATTAGATGCAACTAATTGAAATAATCTCTGTCCTTTCTCAGCCGTGTATTTAATATCCTTAATATTATCGCAAGAGGCCATTATCTCTCCGCGATATCCACCATCTATCAGTCCAATAGAATTTGAAAGTCTCAAAGGAGTTTTTGATATGCTTGATCTTGGGAAGAGAAAGTACGCAACACCATCTTCTGGCTGACAGGATATCCCTAGCTTAATTAATTTTGTTTCCCCTGGTAAAATTTCTTGATTTTCAAGTATATATAAGTCTAGACCAGCATCTCCATCATGGAAATGACCATGATCTGAATAAAATTCTCTAGAAGTATCATTTAGCGGTTTAATTAATAATTTCATTTTTCTCCTTTTAAGGTTCTATCCAGTCACCGTTCTCTTTAATTAAATCTATCAGTGCCTCATCAGCATTATCCATAGGCACATCTCTTCTTACAACATCATGTTTCTTGTACAATGATATTTTATTTGGCCCTGTTCCAACATACCCATAATCAGCATCAGCCATCTCGCCAGGCCCATTAACAATACATCCCATAATTCCAATTTTAAGCCCTTTTAAATGCTCTGTTTTTGCTCGAATCTTCGATGTGGTATCTTGTAAATCAAACAAGGTTCTTCCGCATGACGGACATGATATATACTCTGTTTTTGAGATTCTAGTTCGAGAGGCCTGAAGGACACCAAAAGCTAGTCTGTTTATTATTTCTAAAGATTCAGAATTATTAGTAGTAATATAAACTCCATCACCCAGTCCATCTACAAATAATCCCCCTACATCTGTAGCAGAATACAGTTGAAGCCTATCTATACTAAGATTTTCATATGCTCGCCCAATAATTACAGGTGTTTTACAATTACTTTCTAACAATTTAATAAATAATCGTCTTTGTTCAGACATTCCATGAGTATTATATGTATCAATCAATAGAACAATATTTGAATCTATTTTTAGTTTTTCGATAACTTCTTTATTTAATTTAGATATTGTCATATATAATATATTAAGCTGAGGATGAAGCTTTACACCCTCTAAATATTCATCTATATTTATTTCTGGATAATGTCTCTCTTTCTGTACCTTAATCCAAGTAGAGTGTTTTTGAATAACTCCAAGAGTACCAGGGATTTCAAAGTTGATATCTTTATCACCAATAAATATATAATCACAAGCAAAGTCACTAATTCCCCACTTATCATCCTCTTTAAAATAGGTATAACCAATCTGATTAAGAGTATCGGTAGTTATAGTATCAAGATCCAATAAATCAGCGGCAACTCTTGGAACATTATCTCCACCTATATTTACTATAGTTTTTGTATTTCTTAAGTTATATTCAAATGGATTTAATTTATTCTCTTTTAGAGGGATTATTTTATTATGATTACTTCTATTGCTATATCTATCTACCAGTGCCCGAGCAACAGGAATCTCATATTCAGGTTCTTCTGTTAAAGATACTCTAATTGTATCGCCAAGTCCATCTTCAAGCAAAGTTCCAATTCCAAGAGAAGATTTAATCCTTCCATCCTCTCCCTCTCCTGCCTCTGTAACCCCAAGATGGAGGGGATAATTCATGTTCTCAGCTTGCATTCGATTAACAAGTAACCTATATGCCTCAACCATTACAACTGGATTGCTAGATTTCATTGATAAAACGATACTATGATAGCTCTCATCTTCGCAAATTCTCAAAAATTCTAGAGCAGATTCTACCATACCAAGAGGGGTGTCTCCATATCTACTTAATATACGATCTGAAAGAGAGCCATGATTTGTACCTATACGCATTGCAGTACCATACTCTTTACATATCCTAACCAAAGGGAAAAATCGCTTTCTTATTCTATCAATTTCACCATTATATTGCTCATCTGTATACTCTATATAATTAAATTTCTTCTTATCAGCAAAATTTCCAGGATTGACTCTAACTTTTTCTACGATCCTCGCTGCAACTTGAGCGGCATTAGGAGTAAAATGTATATCTGCAATTAGTGGGGTATTATACCCTCTTTTCCTTAGCTCTTTCTTTATATTTAATAAGTTTTCAGCTTCTTTCCTTCCAGGGGCAGTTATACGGACATATTCACAGCCAGCATCAATCATTCGGATAGACTGTTCTACAGTAGCAGATGTATCCATCGTATTCGTAGTAGTCATAGATTGAACTCTAATGGGATTATCTCCCCCTACGGGGATTCCACCTATATCCACCTCTCTTGTATTAAGCCTTGAATAGGATGTGAGCGAATTACAGTATTTATTGTCTGCTAACATATCTGCAGTTAATTTAGTAAAATAACAAAGCTTTTAATACTTGAAAATTGTATTTTGATATGTAACTTTAAGTTATAGATATGAGCAACTACCTAACATCTCCAAGAGCTTTAGCTTTTATGGAATGAAATGTATTCTCATGATATTTATGACAAAACATCTAATAGATAGTAATGGGAATTTTGACACAATGACTGATAATGAAGCTACCTACTGGTATCATTTATTCACATCTGCTGTCTATTATACACCTATACTAGGAGCTATTTTATCTGATGCTTTTTTAGGTAAATATCGTACTATTTTAATTCTTTCTATAATATACTGTATGGGCCATTTTACGTTGGCCCTCGATGAAACACGCACAGGCCTACTAGCTGGACTAGCTTTAATTTCTATAGGTGCCGGAGGAATTAAGCCATGTGTATCTGCGCATGTGGGCGACCAATTTGGAAAAACAAATTCATATCTGATGGAAAAAGTATTCAGTTGGTTCTATCTATCTATTAATCTTGGTGCCTTTGTTTCTACAATGTTAACTCCCATTCTATTAGCTAATTTTGGTTCTCAAGTTGCTTTTGGTGTTCCAGGTGTTTTGATGCTTATTGCAACAATTCTATTCTGGATGGGTAGGAATGTTTTTATACATGTTCCTCCAGGAGGATCAAAGTTCCTAAAAGAAACTTTTAGTAGAGAAGGTCTAACTGCAATACTAAAACTACTACCAATCTATATTTTTATAGCAATCTTCTGGGCTTTATTTGATCAAACAGGCTCTACCTGGGTTATTCAAGCAGAGCATTTAAATAGATATTGGCTTGGAATTACATGGTATCCATCTCAGATACAAGCAATCAATCCAATTATGATTCTAATTTTTGCACCTACATTTGCTTACTTCTTATATCCAAAACTAAATTCTTTATTTGAGTTGACACCAATACGGAAAATATCAATTGGTTTATTTCTTGCTGTGCCATCATTTATAATCATTGGAAATCTACAATCTCAAATTGACGCTGGATTTACACCTTCCATAGCATGGCAGGTATTAGCTTACGCAATACTAACAGCATCCGAGGTTTTAGTGTCGATTACATGCTTAGAGTTTTCATACACACAAGCACCAAAGACCATGAAATCATTTATAATGGGACTTTTTCTAATGTCTGTAGCCTTAGGAAACACCTTTACTGCTGGAGTAAATGCATTTATTGTTAATAGCGATGGAACCTTAATGCTTGAAGGGGATACTTACTTCTACTTCTTTGCACAGCTTATGCTTATAACAGCAGTGCTATTCTTACTTATTGTGAAGTTTTATAAACCTAAGACCTATCTGCACGAAGAAAAATAATAAAATGTTATTTTAGATATCTAAAATAACACTAACTAAGGTAACAACATCTAAAACATTCAGTTCACCATCTGAGTTCATATCACCAGCTGGATTATACTCTGCATTAGCATCTAGAACACTAGACACAAGCGTCACAACATCCAGAACATTTATATCACCATCATTATTAATATCACCTAAAAGTATTTCTTCATTGCTAACTGTTAAGTTTACAGGAAAATTAATATCTGAGGTGATATTAGTAGTAATAAGAATATTACCCCCATAATCACCTTCAATTAAATCTGTAGCATCTACATCTATAATTATATCTGCAAATTCACCATTATAGAGCTCTCCATTTAATCCACCCTGTGAACTCACAGACATCCAGTTTGTAGGACTATAAGCTTTTAAAAAACTATATGAGACTTCATCTTGAAAATAATTTCCATCATAAGTATCTACTTGAGTTGCAATAGTTCCAGTTGAATTCTGGATGCCAACCGTCGCAGAGTAAGCTCCTTCAATACTCTGATGATTTATATCTATCTTCCCATCTGAGTTAATGACTATTTGAAAATCATAATAGCTATTTTCGAACCCTTCAGATGCCCAGTGATACACATTGTTAAACCACACAACAAGCTGATCGGATGTAGACTGATAATAAATCTCTCCGCCACAAGAGCTATTACAATCATTATTTACGGGATTTAAATCATCCCAAAAACCAAAAATTGCAGGCATAGGAGCTGTTGTTCCATCTAAATCAGTTTGAGAAGGAATATTTCCATTATACCATGCACTACTTCCTTGTCCAAATCCAATCCAACCGTTTGCATTGACTATAAACTCGGAATAATTTTCTCCATAAAATGGAAATTCAAATCCAATGGGTATAGGATCGGTATCCGCATCATTCTGATTAAATGAAAGTAGACTAGAATTATTAGAAATATCAATCCAATTATAATCTATATCTCCATCTAAATTTGAATCACTCCAAAAATATCCATATGCATCAGGTCCACCACCTGGATTACTAAAAGGAGGATCTATAGCATCATAACTCTGAGAAACAGAGTAGTACAACACAGAACCTTCCTCACCAGTATTTGACAATGTCACTACCCCTTCATCACTATTTCCATCAGAAAGAATAAAATCTAAAGAACTTGAAGAATAGCTAAGATCGGGTGATGGCAATGTAACTGGAGATTCAGTAGTAATATATATAGCAGTCTCATCTCCTAGGTCTGATGCTCCTGGTAGATACGTATTATTAAATGTATACTGCAATCCATCATCACCCAAATGATTCTCTATGCCTATAGTTGCATAACCACCATGCATTGGGGGGTAGTCATTTAGACCTCCTGATGAGGTATTATTAAACTCTTTATACTGAATTTTGATTGAATTATCTCCATGTGGTGGTGCTGAATCATTATATATTATCATCTGAAATGTCTCAAGAGAGTTATTATTCTCTGTTCGCATATCTGACCATTCTATTATGAAACTGGTCCCTGCATTATAGATAAATACATCACCACTATTAGTAGTTTCAAGATCATCCCAAAATGCTGCAATCATGGGAGACGGACCTCCCGCTCCAGGAATAGGATAATTTCTAAAAGACTCCATTGCTGTATATCCAAGTGCAATCCAACCATTTGGGCTCACTGTAATCTCATCATAACTTTCTCCGTAGAATTTAACGGTAAATGGTAAATCAACATATCCTAGGGGATTCCCACTCCAGTTTCCATTCCCAGAATTGGATAAATTTAAATCTGTGCCAGAGCCACCATAGTTGGTATCAATTTCAAGCCAGTTATAAGTCGGGACTAAATTATAATCTAAATCATAAGAATCATATATATAGTATCCATAGGTATCCGGACCTATTGGATCTTCATTACCAATTCTTCCAGTATCTAGTATAAATGTCTCAACTCTATCATAGCCATTACTAGTTTGGATATGAAGCTGCAAGGAAAATTGAGTTCCTGTAATAACATCTTCATCAACAGAAATCTCAAAACAATCTGTACATGTCGCGTTTCCATTTGAGGGTACATTAATCCAAGATCCATTTGAGTCACTAATCTGGATTTGATTTCCATTAAAAGAAAGTTCAGCTATAACTCCCGTAGCAGATATCATCCCAGCGTTTGTTAGCTCAATAGTAACGCTCTCAGTATTACCTGGATTGACATCTCCACTTGAAGAAGCGTACAGTAAACTTCCCATTACATTTACATCTACAATTGATACCCATTCACCTGTTCCATCACTTATAGTAATGAATAACTCAAGGTCTTCTCCTTGAATAGCTGCTGATGAAATAGTAATATCGAAATCATCTGAATAGATAGATTGTCCTGCTGGAATACTACCATATGATATACTACCAGAGTTAATGGTAACATAATCTGATTCAGAGCTTAAGCTTGCATATACTCCCGTTGCCGTTGACTGTCCATAGTTGTAAATAGGGATTGATAGGCCTAAAGTTTCTCCAGAAACTAGAGAGCCATTAACAATGATATTAGAATTTGCATCTAAATGAAGAGATACCGATTCATTAAGAGTAGACACATCACCTTGATATGGCTTATGATTATCTTTAGTTATAGTGATTTTAGCTGAGCTAATTGAGCTATCATCTAATTGAATTCTTGCTTGCCCCATACTATCTGAGTAGACATTAATAGGATTATCATTCCCTGAAACATATAATGCTACAAGTGCATCAGAAATAGGATTATTAGAATCATCAGTAACATACACATCTATAAAATTAACTCCAGCAGAAATTGTAGCAGGATGATTAGCATAAATATTAGAAGGCGTATCAGTCCAGAGATGTGTTGCGGGGTCTCCCATTAAATTATTCCACTGTGTAAATGCACTTACCCATTGGTAAGGATCTCCAGGATAGGTTGACAACAAAGCTAATTTTCCGCTTGCAAGAGCAGCGCCTGTGGTACCAACATTATCTGCAAGTATTCCATCATACATTCCCATATTCACTATATTATTAAATAATGTATGAGTATTCCAGGTAGCTGTCCCAACAGCTGCGACAGCACCTTTGGGGTTTGTAGAAGTACCAGCTCTTAAAAATGCTTCTGACATCGTTTCGCTGCTTTCTGCAAATGAGCCTGTTCCACATGTTAAAATTGTTGCGAAAGGAAGTTTTAAACCATTATTTGCATTATCTAAATTATTAGAACTAAAGCCACTCATTCCAAGATATCCTCTATAGTTAAAATATAAAACTCCATCTTCTAGCTGATCCTCCATCCATCCAGACCAACTTGATCCTGTTGTTTTAATTCTAACATCTTCAAACCCATGCTCTTCTAAAGATTCTTTAACATACTCGTTTGTAATCGCACATGAATTACCTGAGCTAGATGTATCTCCGGCAAGAGATGCCCTTTCATAGTAGTTTCCTAAGCTGCTAGCATATGTAGCTTTCTCATAAAATAGTATCTTATTAGCAACTACATCGATTTCCGAACTGCTACGAACAGATATCCGTCCAACTAAGACCTCTGGGAGAAGGTCTGTTCCATCTAACTGAGAATAAGGAAGATCTCCTTCACAATCTTGACCATAATTATCATGCCCATAGCTATTATAATGTGTTGCAACAGAATAAGAACCTCCAACATCACCAACCAAAGCAATATATTCTGGTGGAATTTCCCAGTTGTTATATGCATTTGAAATATAATTTTTAATCTGTGAGGATGTACTTCCTGTTGTAGAAGTTGATACTACACTAACGCTATACCCTCTCTCTTTTCTCCACTCAACTAAGTTTTGAAAAGAAGAATTACTTGCAGAATTTCCACCACAGATATATAAAATAGCTGGCATCTGATAGTCATCACTTCTACTGCTTGAAGTATAATTCATAACTTCATCTTTATATATTTTTTCAAATACTCTGGATCTAGGCCTTTCATAATACTCTCTTGAATTATCAGATTTCACTTTTATAAGATTAATCTCTACAGACTCATAAATCTCCAGTTCATTGGTCGCTGGGTTATAATTAAATGGAACCATGGATAGAATGGATATCTCAATATCACGCATTGTCATTGAATTAGATAGAAAAATCTTATCATCTGGATATGAGCTTCCTAAACTATAAAAATTATGATCAATATCTAAGACAGAATTTCTTTCAACACCATCTACTAACATTTGATTAGGAAATATTTTTACGTTCTTTATTTTTCTAGAACTCTTAACCTCATATTCTACAGCGTACTCATCTCCTTTTTTTACTTGAATCATAGATGTAAAAACAGGAAGCTCTGGCATGCCTATATCCGTTGTAGCTCCTTTAGATTTTGAAATTAATCTTGTGTATTCACCTTGAGCCTGAAGTTCTATATCGTTAACTGTAAAATCGATTTTATACTGATTGTCAGACTCTTGGATTAATTTAAAATTTTTAACTTCTTCCGCATTCAATAAAGTAAAAAAGAACAGTAAAAATATAAATGATGATATTCTATTCAAAGCCAACTCCTTATTAAAAAATATTGTTCGCGTATAAAATATATACACATATAATATTAATTAATAAGCTAAAAAATGTGTCAGTATGTCACAAAATTAAATAAATTTTATTTGTAAGTTTGAGCCTTCTTCCATTCTGATAAGTCATTAAATGAAGATTTAATGTTCTCTGGTAGAGAACGTCCTTCCGCATATAGAAGTACCGTTATATTCCTCTGCGTATCTGAGTCTAAAACCCTAGCCATAACCTCTTTAATTTCACCTATAGTTATCTTATCTAACTCAGCTAAAGATTCAGCATCACGCGCTTTATTATTATCAAACTTAAATGCTAACCGATGCCTTTTATTCGCTTCCTTAAGAATAGATGTAGATCTCTCATTGATTTTCTCTCTAACCGCCATCTTATAACGCTCAAAATCTTCTTCTGAAACTAGTTCTAAATTGTTTACAGCTTCTGATAAAAATAATAAGGAGCGGGACTCAACTTCATCGGCTGAGTATCCATCTGATTGAATAACACAATACATACCAGAGTAATTATTCCTACTGTATGCACCACTTGATACAATATAACCAAGTTGCTGATTAGTTCTAAGTTCAGAGTAATATGGCTGGCTTATATATGTATTAATAAGCATAGCAATAATCCTATCTCGAGGTGAATTTTCACCAATAGAATATAGTGAGGCATATGCTGAATTATTAACCTTTGAATCAATAATCTTAATAATTTTAGAACCTGACTCTAAATCTAATCTTTTATTTACAAAGCAATCTTCTTTTGATATGGTCTTATACCCGAATGAATTCCTAAGTTTAGATGATAATCTAAGTGTTTCTTTTGCAGATATATTACCATGTGCTGATCCTTCTATAAATACATTATTACGCACAATATTCCAAAATCCTTTGACATCATCTAGAGTTATGGATTTTATTATGGATAACTGCTCTTCTGGAGAGTAAGAGGCCTCATTAACAATCGAACCTACATGCATTTGCGCTATGCTAATCGCTGCATCTAATGCCTTATTTTCAAGCGATCGTATCTCTGAATCCATAATTACCGAAAATCTTTTCTCATCTATCTTAAGATTCATCATCTCATCAACTACTATATTCATCAAATCATCAACAGAACTATTATAACCTCCTATCTCAATTGAAAATCCATTATGACTATATCGAATACTATATTCCATATCTGCAAACCTAGCGGGGTAAGAAATTTCACTAAGTCCATCTAAAACACTTTGAGTATAAAGCTTGCCTAGAAGATAGTTTTTCAATGATAGTAAATCCTTAGATAGCCAAATGTCATAAAGTAATTTAGCTTTTGGTCTTTTTAAATCTATGTCTCTAGAGTGATAAATTTTCATTCCTTTTATATCATACACCAAATTAACATCATCGCTATCTTCTTTCATTGATACGATATCAGTTGATGTTGGCATGAATGGATTTGCTGATGGAAGCCTAAGGTTGCTTAATACTGGTGGATTATATAGAGAACGATAAAAATTATTATCTAACTCTTCATAGCTATATTCAGCAGAATACCACTTTTCAATACTATCAGTAGTAACATCGTACCCAGAAAGAGTTGCCAACATATTATTAGGGCGTATATAAGATAATAAATTCATATAAGCTGAAGGATCTTGTTTTCTATATATAAATTCAACTCTTTCCGCATCTTCAATGGGGTAATTTGATAGACTGTTTGCCATCTTAATTGCAATTCCTGCACCCTCTCCCTTTGCCGAATATTTTTCCTCTAACTCTGCAAGTACCTTTGCTTCTTCAAAGATAAATGATTGATATCCTGCTTGCTTGAGCATCTCAATATATGAAAAACAGATTGATAGAACTTCCTGATACTGATTAAATCCATTTGATGTAAGCTCAACCCAAATATTAAGACTACCATAATCAGGAGTAGCGCTGTCACTCCATGCTCCAACACCTATGGCTAATCCTTCTGATTTTAAAACTGACTGAAGGCTGCCTTCACCCTCATGCCCCATTAGCTTTCCAATAAGTACATCAGACTTACCATCATATAGACCATAAAATGCAGGAGTTGGAAACTCAAGCACCAATCTTTTAACATCTTTTATAGGCTTAACTTTCAATAATCTTAGCACATCCTTTTCCTCAAGATAATTAGATGAATATGTAATCATATCTGTCCCTGAGTTCTCAATGTTCGAAAAGTATTTTCTCGCAAGGTTTTCTAGAGAGTCTAAATCTAGATTACTTAAAATCGACAAACTCATCATATTTGCGCTGTAGTATTTCTTGTGAAAATCTAACAATACATCCCTATCAACATTAGATAATGTCTCCAGAGTCCCTATCTCAAAGTGATTTGCTGGATGGCTGGCATTATAGAGATTTCGCTTTACCTGTCTCATTCTCCAATAATCCTGTTCAAGGTTCTTCTGATACTCAGAGTTAACAGCATTCATCTCTCTTTGAGTATACTCCTCTTTAAAAAGAGGTGCTATGAAAAATTGAGAAAATCGATCAAGCGCGCCCTCAAATGCGTCATGGTAAACTTCATAATGATAGTTAGTATGATCCTCTGCTGTATATGCATTTGAATACCCACCATTACTTCTTAAATAGGCAGAGTAATCATCAACATCTGGATATTTCTCTGTACCTAAAAATAGCATGTGCTCTAGAAAATGAGCAAGCCCTTGGTATTCTTTAGGGTCAGATAAAGAACCCACTCCAATGTTCATGCTAGCTGATGATTTATTGTAACTGATATCTGATACCAGTATCACTTTTAAATCATTATCTAAAATTATTTTTCTATACTCTGGATCTGCATAGCTAAGCGCCATTATTATAAATATAAAAAGTATTCTTTTCATTATATCTCCTTCATGTATTCTAGACTGAATGGAACTGCTTCAAAGCCTAGCTCTACATTTATTTTATACATGGGGTTATTCTCTTCATTATCAGTTCTTATCTCAGTAATGCCTTTATCAATCAGCTTCTCAATTGCCTTTATTTTAAGTGCTATTGCAATACCTCTTCTTCTATATTCCTTTAATACTCCAAGTCCCCCAGTCCAGGCCTTATGAGGCTCGGCCTTTGGGTAGACTGTAATATCAGTTGAGCCTATGTACTCCCCATCTAATACTGCCACAATCTCCGCTCCATAACAATTCTTTTCAAAATCAGCCTGTGATTTCATCGCTTGATCAAAAGGCGTTCTCGTGTGTTCTACTCCTTTGGGAATAGGAAAGTCTTTGCTGTATGTCCATATAAGTTCTTCTAACTTCCTGTAATGATCTTTCCAATCTCTCATTTCATCTCTAGAATCATAAAATTTAATACCTGATGACTCCAGCCTATCAATAAGGGGTTGATATTTCGCAGTATCAACCTCCCTAATATCACATGAATACTCTCTGTTTATCTGTACAAGTTTAAAATCATTGTCAACCAAAAACTGTTGGCAGAGATGATAGTTTGGGTGGTCGTAGACACCTGTTAGTATCTTATTCGCCTTAAATAATTTAATTTCTTCAAGCATTTTATTGTATAGAAGTTTCCTATGCCTTTCAACATTATAATCAGGATCCATATTTAAGGTAAAAAATGCTGTTCTACTGTTCTGTTCTCTCCCCTGAGAGTAGTACATAGCACCAATGAGAGTCTCATCTTTATACAATAGTAATCTATCCCTTACTAAACTTTTATCTCTAATCTTCCAATCATTCTTGTCATCATCTGGATGATCTATGGAATCATGGTTTACAAGGTTATCAATTCTTGCTAGCTCCTTAAACTCAGTATCTGTCTCGTTAAATTTTCTAATTTCAATCATATGAAAAATTATTTTTTATCTTTTTTACTTCTAGAAATTCTTTTATTAATATCCAGCTCCATTTTTCTAATTCTAAGATTCAAGGGAGTGACCTCTACAAGTTCATCTTCAGCAATAAACTCAATGCACTGATCTAGAGAAAGTTTTCTAGGAGGACGTAAAACAACTGTATTGTCTTTTGAAGCGGACCTCATATTGGTGAGTTTTTTCTCTCGAATAATATTAACATCAAGATCTCCTACTTTATTTCTCTCTCCCACAACCATTCCCTTATATACCTCAGTGTTAATATCTACAAGAAGCTCTCCTCTATCTGCCATTGCCAAAGATGCATACTGCGTCACCTTACCTGATCTATCTGCAATAATTACACCTGAATTTCTTTGAGGAATCGGTCCAAACCAAGGGGCATAGGAATCAAATAAGGAGTTTAGAATACCTGTTCCTTTGGTATCAGTTAAGAATTCACTTCTAAATCCTATCATCCCTCGTGAGGGGACCTTAAACTCAAGTGTAACACGACCAAAACCATTATTATGGAGATTCGTCATTCTGCCTTTTCTCTTAGATAGTTTTTCAGTTACAACACCTGTATGATCTTCTTCTATATCTAGAAAAATAGATTCTACTGGTTCTAGCTTCACACCATTTTTCTCTTTGGTTATTACCCGTGGTTTGGATACCATGAATTCATATCCCTCTCTTCGCATCGTCTCAATAAGAATAGCCATCTGAAGTTCCCCACGTCCACAGACCTCAAAAACATCTGTTTCATCTGTTTTATTAATCTTTAATGATACATTGCTAAGAGTTTCTGTTTGTAGGCGTTCACTTATATTTCTAGATGTTAGAAACTTACCCTCTTTGCCTGCAAATGGTCCATTATTTACATGAAAGAACATAGAAACAGTGGGTTCATCAATTAAAATTCTAGGTAAAGGATCAGGGGCCTCATTGTCAGATATGGTATCACCAATCATAATATCTTCTATCCCTGCAATAGCGATAATATCACCAGCCTCCAAAGTCTCAACCTTTACTTTCTCTAATCCTATGAAAGTATAGCATGCTGATAATTTTTGATCATGCTTAGTTGTATCTACCCCACATAAACTATATCGTGTTTTTCTATGAATGGATCCATTATTAAGACGACCTACGGCAACTTGCCCTACGTATGGATCATAATCAATATTAGTAATCAGAAACTGTGTTTTCATGTTATCATCTGCTTCCGGGCCTGAGAATGTGTCTATTATTAGTTCAAATAGAGGTGTTAGATCTTTGGAGCTATCACCTAGTTCACTATGAGCAATCCCATCCTTTGCATTTGTATAAATTATAGGAAACTCTATCTGATTCTCATCTGCATCTAAATCAATAAAAAGATCATAAACTTCATTTACAACCTCTTCTATTCGAGCATCCGAACGATCAATTTTATTAATAACAAGAATAACTGGGAGGTTTTTACTTAACGCTTTTTGAAGTACGAATCTAGTTTGAGGAAGGGGTCCTTCACTTGAATCGACAAGTAACAAAACGCCATCAACAAGATTTAAACTCCTCTCTACCTCTCCACCAAAATCAGCATGCCCAGGAGTATCTACAATATTAATTTTAATATCTTTATATAGTATCGCTGTGTTTTTTGCAGTGATTGTAATTCCACGCTCTTTCTCTAAATCCATAGAATCCATTACTCTATCTGATACAGTTTCATGAACTTTGAATGTCCCACTCTGCTTTAGAAGTCCATCTACGAGTGTCGTTTTCCCATGATCAACATGCGCAATAATTGCAATATTTCTGAAGCTGTTCTTTATCATCTTAATTATCCCTTATAATAGCAATTTTAGATATGGTGTTCTGATTGTTTTCATTCTTAGATGCAACTATATAAATTCCAGAGTTTAGATATCGTCCATTACTATCCTTGCCATCCCATATATATTGTGTAAAATCATCCTCTTTAATCCTTCTAAGAACCCTTCCATCTAAATCCATAATTAAAACTGTGCTACCTATTGGTATATTGCTTATAAGCACATTTTCATGCTTAGAAGTAATAAAAGGATTTACATTAAAATAAACTTCATGTTTATTTCTACTATTATACACTACATCTGAAAAAGGAGATCGCAGAATAGATATTCCCTTATCTGTAGCTAAATATACTTCACCACTAGAGCTATTGAAATCGATATCATAAACGACATCTGATAGAAGACCGCTATTTTTACTGGTCATACCCTCGTAGCTTGGCCAGTACTCAGTGTAATTATTATTTGCAAGGATAGTTCTCACTCCGCTATGGGTAGTCGTAATCCAAACATTTGAATTATAGTCACACTTGATTCTGTCTCCTTCATAAAATGGTATCTCTGAAAATAGATTCATACTGGAAATTGCTGAGAATTGATTCTGAAATATGGTATACCCCTGAACACCTTCAGCCCCTAGTACCCATAGAATCTCAAAATCATTATAGTCGCAAATATCTACAGACCAAATACTAGACTCTTCACCTCCAACTAAAATTTCATCATTATCAACCTCTATGAACTGATTATTCTCATCTACAAATCTGATTCCTCCATCAGAGTATGGTAAAGGAATGGAATTATCAGTCTCAGAGTTTTCAAAACCAATCCATATTTGATTATTCTGATCAATTGCTAACCCCTGTGGAAGATATAGGTTGTTAGTTTCAACATTAACACCCTCCCATGAGTTATTAGATATATTATATATTGATAAGGTATTTCCATATAACTCATTATGTGGATTTAAAATATATAGTTTTCCATCTGCACTTAGAATCTCATTTACTACAATATAGTTACCATATTCAGTAGAATTATTTATACCATTTAATCCCCCTAGGGTTTGAGTATTATCTGAATTAAAAATATTCTCAATTAATCCAGAGGTTAAATCCACAATAATAACCCCTCCATTTATAGAGGGCTCACTATCTACTGGTGGAGCATAGGGTACTCCACTATTACAAAAAGCTAAAAGTTTTTTTTTAACCTCAACAATACTTCTAGAATATTTTTCTCCAAGCCTATAATTAATTGAGATTACATAGAAATCATCCTCAGAATCTACTTTATACATACCATCATCAATACGTGTTTTTGGAATGTAGTTAATAAACATCTGATTTTTATAATGTAGTAATCCTGCAGAGTATACAGATTCATCTTCATTCAGTATAGTTCCTACAGCTGCTATAGATCCATCTTCTAAGAGGGTAATAGCGTTGTATCCAATGATAGATGGTGTATTTGTAATTACATGTTTATCAGTATTTATTATAAAACCTTGGTTGTTAATAGAAGTCAATACATTATCGCCATTAATCGATAATAGATTATAGCTGCTATTCTCTAGATTTTCTGAAGATAGTAGGATGAAGCTAATTGAACCAGATTGATTAATCTCGTAGGATAGGAGTTTATCCTCAAATAAAAGATAGAGATTACTATCAGCTATCTTAAAATCAAGAAAGTGATTATAATCTTCATCAATAGAATGTATAGTATCACCAGTTTTATCTACAATATCAATATAGTCATCAGTTTGGATAGCAATTAGGATATCATTTGTTTTTTCTAATCCTAGAATATATTCCTCTTGAAGATAGACATTCCATGAACTCATAAATTTAAGATTAGAATCAATATCTGCCTCATACATACCATCAGTGGTAGCAAGGTATATATAATTATTAACTAGCTCCATATCTATATAGCCAGCACTTTCTGATATTTGATAATAATCAATATATGTAGGCATGCCATTATCACTATATAAAAAATGTAATATTCCTAAGCCAGATTCGTCCATATAAGAACAAAAGAAATCAATACTCTCTGAAGAATCATGACCAATGCATGATTCAATCTTATCTACCCCTAAATAATCAAAGTTCCTTCTTAGATTATACTCATCATCCATAACATAAATACCACCATTGTCTGAAAATGCCCAGATATTATCAAATAGATCTATTTCCAATAAAACGATATCACTAGAGTTATGTTTTTTCTTTAAATCAATCTTTCCCAGGAGGTCTCCATCATAATCATACTCAAGGATAAAACTTCCGTATACGCTAACCACCTTATCATCCAAGGCAACTAAATCGATAGGATTTAGCTCAGAGCGTATATAAGACCAATGATATTCTGATGAAAATATTAGTTGAAGTAGAAAAAATACTGTAGTGTATTTATTGAATCTATTTAGGAGGATTTCTCGATTTCCTTAAATATACTAATCATATGAAATGCAGATTCCATAACCTCATATCCCTTATCTTTTTTTGTAGCTCTATCAATCGCTTGCTTAGAATTCTCAGTGGTTAGCACACCAAAAATTATAGGAATATCAAACTCTAAAGTAAGTTGCTGTATAGCTCTAGTGCATTCAGAGGATATAAAATCAAAATGTCTTGTCTCTCCTTTTATAATAGCCCCCAGGGTTACAATTGCATCAACTGAAAGTTTTGATGCTACTTTTTTAACGGTAGATGGAATCTCAAAGGCTCCAGGTACTTTTACAACCTTTAAATCTCCTTGACTGTAATCATTAAATGCTCTTGTTGCCCCATCTAAAAGTGCTTCCGTGACCTTATTATTAAACTCGCTTATAACTATAGCTATATTATGATTTTTTTTCTTCATCTGAATTAAAGGATAAAAAGTGACCTAGTTTATCTCTCTTTGTTTTTAAATATGATTGATTTATACAATTTGATTCTATCTCTATGGGAACTCTCTCTGTTATCTTAAGTCCATAGCCCTCTTCTAGACCTATAATCTTTCTTGGATTATTTGTTAATAGCTTCATATTTCTAACATTACATGCTCTTAATATTTGAGCTCCTATTCCATACTCCCTTAAATCAGGAGCATATCCAAGTTCTTCATTCGCCTCAACCGTATCTAGCCCTGAGTCTTGCAGCTGATAAGCCAGAAGTTTATTCTTAAGCCCAATCCCTCTTCCCTCTTGTCTTAAATAAACAAAAACACCTTTTCCATGCTCATCAATTTTCTTTAGTGCCTCTTGGAGTTGCGGGCCACAATCACATCGTAGTGAACCAAATATATCACCCGTAAGGCATTGTGAGTGCACCCTAACCAGAACCTCATCATCATTATCAATCTCACCTTTAATTAACGCGACATGATGATCTCCATGGATATTATCTTCAAATAGTTCTAATTTAAAATTTCCAAAACTGTTTGGGAAGGGAATATCAAGAAGCCTCTGAACAAGCTTATCTTTCTTTCTTCTGTATTCAATTAGTTCTGCTATTGATATCAATCTTAGATCATACTTCTTAGAAATTTCTTTGAGACGATCTAATCTAGCCATAGAGCCATCCTCATCTACAATCTCAACAAGCAGTGCACACGGATTAAAATTAGCAAGCTTTGCTAGGTCAACACTAGCCTCGGTGTGACCTGCTCTCCTTAGGACACCACCATTTTTTGCGATGAGAGGAAACATATGTCCTGGTCTTGATAAATCGTGAGGCTTAGAATCCGGGCTGTTTATAATCTGCATTGTACGCCATCTATCTTTGGAGGATATTCCGGTTGTGACCCCCTCTCTAGCATCGACACTAACCGTAAAATTAGTTTCATGTTTAGAGGTGTTGGATTTGACCATTAGCCCTAAATCCAGCTTATTACTAGTATCCTCTGTAATTGCGACACAAAGTAGTCCTCGACCATGCTTCATCATAAAATTAACATCTTCTGCGGTAGCCTTATCTGCAGGAATTATAAAATCACCTTCATTCTCTCTATCTTCATCATCAACGACAATAACCATCTTTCCTGCTCTTAAATCTTCTAGAGCTAAGTCGACATTCTTTATTTTATCTAATGTATCCATCTCTACCTGTAATTTGAAAAACTTTCAATGTATTTTCCTACCATATCTAACTCAATATTGACTTCTTTATTTTTTTCATAGTCTGATAGAATTGTATTCTCTAAAGTATGAGGGATAAGAGCAACCTTAATTCCAGACTCTGTGATTTTAGCAATTGTTAGAGAGACTCCATCAATAGCTATTGAACCCTTATGAATACAATATTTCCTATGCTCTAAATTTATTAAAAACTCTATCTCTGTCCACTCATTAGTTTGATTAATGCTATGAACTTTGGCTATACCATCGATATGTCCCTGAACAAGATGTCCACTAATTCTATCATTGTAGGTCAGAGCTCTTTCTAAATTAACTCTCGAGCCCTTCTGTAAGCCATTAAGGCTTGTGCATTTCAAGGTTTCATCGATGATATCAACACTAAAAGTGTCATTATCTTTTTCTGTAACTGTTAAACAAACTCCATTAACAGATATACTATCTCCAATAGCACATCCTTCTAAGACATGTGAGGATGAAATCTTAAATGATTTACTTTTCGATAGTGCTTGGATATCTAATACCGCACCAACCTCTTCAACTATTCCACTAAACATTCGACCTCTTTACTTAAAAATATCTTAAGACTATCACCACCGAGATTCATCCTATCAGTGTAATCCCAACTATCATCAATTTGGATAGGGTTATCCATGCCAATCGCATCTAAACTTTCTGATGAGGTATATTCGTAGATTTCATCAATAAGATGCTCTCTGTAAAAAGCATCAATTATCTGCGGACCTCCCTCTAGTAATATAGATGTGATTCCTCTATTTGCAAGCACTGTTAGAATGCTAGATGGGTTAAGGAATCCATCGATTTCTTTTACGCCTACATACTCACAGTGTGATGTCTGATTGTTTGAAAACTGGTTAGATGAACATAAAACAATCGTATCTGCTTGATCATCATTAAATAATACTAAGTTTTGTGGGAGCGTGCGATTCGTATCTGCAACTACCCTTATTGGATTGTGACCATCCACAAGACGAACTGTTAAGCTTGGATTATCTACTTCAGCTGTATTTCTTCCAATTAGAATTGCATCCATCTCAGATCTAAGCTTATGAGAGTGTTCTTTTGATATATCATTTGTAATCCAATAAGATGAAGTGTTATCCTTACCCATCTTTCCATTCGAAGACTGCGCAATTTTAACTGTAACCCAAGGCTTCCCTGTTTTTACCCACTTGAAGAAACCTTTATTCATATGCCTTGCCTCATCCTCAAGCACGCCAAGAGTTGTTTTGATATTTAAACGATTAAGCTCTTTAATCCCCCCTCCTGATACATCTGGATTTGGATCAATTGTTGATATAATAACTTCTGCCGCTCCATTTTCTTTAAGAAATTTAGTACAAGGAGGAGTCTTAGAGTCAATATTACATGGCTCAAGGTTAACATAGACACTACAGTCGAGAGGATCCCGAATCGCGTTTCTAAATGCCATCACCTCTGCGTGAGGACCTCCAAACTTCTCATGATAGCCCTCTCCAATAATTTCGCCATCTTTAACCAATACACAACCCACTAGCGGATTTGGAGATACAGATCCCTTTCCTTTTTTCGCTAGTTCAATAGCTCTTGCCATAAATATTTCATGATTCAACATTGTTCTTCTTTTTCTTTTTTTAAATATACTCTAGCCATCTCATATCCAACAATTCCAGTAGCAACTGATACATTCAAGCTCTGTTTAATTCCTCTCATCGGTAACTCAAGATGCATATCCGCAATAGCAGATAGCTCTTCGCTAACCCCACTTACCTCGTTCCCCACAATGAAGCAACATGGAAAAGGAAAGGAAGAATCTATATCAAATATTGATGTAGATTCAACGGTTTGCTCAATTAGAACTAATTTAATTCCTTCTGATTTAATTTTTCTAGCTATAATCAAAGTATCTTCATGATATTCCCAGGGGACAGAATCTTCTGCTCCAAGCGCTGTTTTGTGTAAATCTTCCCTAGGAGGGTACGCTGTATATCCAGTTAAGTATATTTTATCTGCTCCAAAACCATCAGCAGATCTAAATATCGATCCTACATTATGGACAGATCTAACATTCTCAACTAATATTGATACTGGAAGCCTAGGTATAAATTCAACTTCATCTAAGGTTGGACGACAGGCCTTTAGCTCGTCGTTCGTTCTTTTGATCTTCATTTTTCGATGGGAGGATTAAAAACCCCTGTATCCTCAAAAGTTTTTTTTGATATTCCCTCTACACTTATATCAATTTTACTCTTCTTCTTCAAGTCATAAATAGAGGCTTTCTTATAGTATTTTATTTCATCCTCATCTACAATCTCACTAAACTTAACCGTTTTAAATAACTTTGATTTCTTATTATAGTACTCTTTCTTGTGAATCATAAAATCAGTAGAATCAATCCAAACTTTCGTTAGACCATCCTCGCTCTTAACCTCAATCATATGGCACTTAATGCCATTAATAGTCTCCTCACCAGCTATTTTAGATTCTTGCTTAATCATCTCCGGGGATATACTCACCTCAGACATATCTAACTTCTCAGATGTTTTCTTCCCTGTAACATCTTTTACTTTTCCTGATTTGGGGAGCAGAACCCACTTACTAATCTTATCATTCTTATGGTGATGCGCCCAGGCCTTGAGAAAATTCTTCTTTCCATTTTTCTCTTCAATAAATATCATCTTATAAGGGTCGCTTTTCAAGGCCCAGTGCACAGATAGGTTAAACTTCTTGTGTTCTGTTTTATCTTTACTCTTTGTGCTAGCGATATCAATTTTCATCTCATGATCAATACCATCAAGTCTCTTCATTGATGACTCTAAAAGGCTACCAGAGCTCACCTCTGCGCATAGCCACGAGGATATACTCAATTGGAAAATTGCTAAAATTAAAATAGATTTTATATCGGTTGTCATCAAGTAAATTTACACTTTATATTTGATTATAATTGAATAAATCAATTATTTGTTCCGATAAATTATGATTATATGAAATTCACTAGCAAGATTTTAGTTGTAGCAAATGGAATTTTTTCTTTAAAAGGAAAAATTGCAGAGCTATTTAAATCAGATTCTATGATTATATGCTGCGATGGTGCAGTTGAAAAGCTAGTAGAAGGCGGCTATAAGCCCAATCTCATTATTGGTGATCTTGATTCAATATCCAGTAAATATAAACGTGAATACAAAGATATCCTCATCCATATCGATGATCAAGATAATAATGACCTGGATAAAACTCTATCCTGGCTAGAGGATAAAGGTATTGAAGCGGTAACGATTGTAGGTGCTGATGGTGCTAGAGATGATCACACTCTAGGTAATATCCTGCTTCTGCTTGAGAACAAATTCTCTTTCGAACTCGATATGAGAACCAGAGCGGGTATATTTACAGTAATGAATACAAGTCTTATTGGTAGAGATGGGAATGCTAGCTACACGAAGACATTTGAAAGTAGAGAAAATCAGAGTGTATCTATTTTCTGCACTAATAGAGATGCTATTTTATCATCAAATGGACTCATGTATGAGCTTGACGGTTTTCAATTTAAAAAACTTCATTCTGCATCTTTAAATAAAGCAGAATCTAATAAGTTTTCTATTACATGCAATAAGAATGATACACTAATATTGGTATACCGTGAAAATTAATAAGAGCAATTTTAAAGATTGGAAGTCATACTATCTGCATTATCAAGAGACGCTAGCCTCAAGCTACTACATCCCACTCTTACAAGACAACAATATCAACCTTAATAATAAAAAAATTCTTGAGATTGGATGCGGGAATGGTGGCTTTATAAGAGCATTCTCAAAATATTCGCAGCAGTGTACAGGGTTTGATATAAAGGATCTTGATTGGGAGAGCAGCGATGTTAAGTACTTTAATCTTAATATATTTGATGATGGTTTTGAGAAGAAAATTCCAGAGAAATTTGATGTCATTATTCTCCGAGACGTTATTGAGCATATAGATAATAATATGAACGACCAACTTTTTGAAAAAATAGAGATACTATCAAATGAAGGAGCGATGATACTTATAACGTTTCCTCCATTCTACTCTCCCTTTGGTCTACACCAACAGGCTCTATTAGGTGGCTTCTGTAGGTATATACCTTATCTGGGATTGATTCCAAAAAGAATAATGAATACGATTTTTTGCTGTAGAAGAAACAAGAACATTGATGAAATGTTATCGCTATATGACTCTGGTATGAGCATAAGGTCCTTCTACCGATTAATAGATAAATTTAGCTATCAAATAATTAAGCAAAAGTTTTTTACCGTTAGGCCATCTCATGAGCTCAGATACGGTCTTAAAACAAGAGAGTCTAGGTTTTTACATAAGATCCCAATCTTAAGGGAATTTTTAATTACTGGAACTGCCTTTATAGTAAATAAAAAAAGGTCTTAAAAAAATAAGACCCTTTTTATTTTCTCTATAATCTTCGTATTACTTCAGCAGCATTACTTTCTGAGTTACAACATCTGATGATGTCGCAGCCTTAATAAAAAAATTCAATAAAATTAGTACCGCGCCGTATTCATGTCGTAGAAATCATATTTTTAGTATGCTAGTCTTTATTGATATACTTAATCAGCTGCTTGCCAATCTCAGTATTATCAATAAATGCATCAAATACAGATGCCCCTGGTCCCGTAGCAAAAATAGGAACAAAATTTGCTGAGTGATAGTCAGAGGTAAATCTAATCTCTAAATCTCCTCCATCAGAATCATGAACAGATACTCCTCCACACTCATGATCTGCGGTCAGCACAACAAGAACATTAGGATTTTCTTCCTGGTAATCTAGAATATAGTTCACCAAGTCATTTAGAGATTCCATCTCACCTTGAATGTAGGCGCCGTTATTCGCGTGCCCACCCCAATCAACCTGAGATTCCTCTATCATTACAAAGAACCCCTTTTTATTCTTATCTAATTTTGAAAGCGCAACTCTTGCCATCTCAGTGGTACTCACCTCTCTATTTCCCTTGTAAACCTTAGAGAGTCCCTTATTGGCAAACAACCCTAGTAATCGCTTATCTTTTTCAAGGGGAGTGTTGATATCCTCTATGAACTGAGCTCCCTGGCTTTTATAGAAGGTAATCAAGCTATCTGGCCAGAATTTCTTTCCGCCTCCTAGAATCACATCCACATCCGCGGTTGCGTACTGCTGGGCTATCTCGTGCTCTTTTTTTCTATAATCTACGTGCGCTGCAAAGGATGCAGGAGTTGCGTGGGTAACCGATGATGTTGCAACTAAGCCTGTGGACATTCCCTTCTCTTTGGCCCACTCAAGCATGGTTTTAACGGGGTTTTTATCGTTATCCACCGCAATTGCTCCATTGTATGTTTTTCGTCCAGCAGATAGCGCGGTTCCACTTGCCGCTGAATCTGTCACCCTCTTGCAGGAGGTTGTACACTCACCGTCATTCGGGTGTGTTGCAACCAGGCCGATATGATCAAACCTAGAAGGAGCGAACTTTCCATTTGCATAGTATGAGAGCGTGTACTGACCTATACCCGTCCCATCTGCTATTATAAATATGATGGACTCTGGGTAGCTATCAGCATTTTTTTTAATCGTGTAGTTTGTATGCGGCTTTGATTTGAGAATATCATCATTAGCTACACCTCCCAGCTCTCCATCTACAAATATTTTCATCCCGGCGTTAACGCTAGAGCTAATAAAAAATGTCACTAGCAGTACTATAGATAGGTGTTTTTTCATTTTACATCCTTATTGTTAATTTTTAAAAAATAGCAATTGTCTTTATATTGACAAATTCTTTAATTCCAAACTCTGAGAGCTCCCTTCCATAGCCTGAATTTTTCACGCCTCCAAATGGGAGCCTCGGATCGGATTTAGTAAAATCATTGATAAACACGGCTCCAGTCTCAATTCTACGAGCTATAGATAGAGCCTTATCTCTATCTTCAGACCAAACACTTCCTCCAAGCCCAAAATCAGTATCATTAGCGAGGTTTACCATCTCATCGATACTTGAGCACTTAAAAATAGAAAACACTGGTCCAAACGTCTCTTGCTTATAAACGGGCATAGCTTCAGTTATATCTGTGAGGATTGTGGGAGGATAGTAGTATCCAACTCTATCAATTCTCTTCCCTCCAGAGATTAAACTCGCTCCAAGCTCTACTGATTCATCTACCTGCTGAGCAATTTTATTTAGTATATCCTCTCTAGCTAGCGGGCCAACCTGAGTCTCATTTAGCATCGGATCTCCAATAACAAGCTCATCAATAGAAGTCTTCAAGCTTTCAAGGAAATCATCATAGATATCCTCATGAACAATAAATCGTTTCGCTGCAATACAGCTCTGCCCATTGTTCAACATCCTTCCCTTCACAGCTGAGTCAACGCACTTAGCTAAAACTGCATCATCTAGAACAATAAAGGCATCCGAACCACCCAGTTCTAGAACCGTCTTCTTTAAATTCTTACCAGAACACTCCGCGACCTTGCTTCCCGCGACTTCACTTCCTGTGAGCGAAATAGCTTTTACTCGATTGTCACCAATAATATCTGGAACAATATCAATATCAATCATCAGAATTCTAAAAAGCTCTTTTGGAATTCCACAGCTATGAAAAAATTTCTCAATTGCAACGGCTGATGCCTGGACATTTGGCGCGTGCTTTACAAGCACAGAGTTACCAGCAATCATCGCAGGGACTGCAAATCTAAAGACCTGCCAAAATGGAAAATTCCAAGGCATTACCCCAAATAAAACACCTAAAGGTTCATATGATGCAAAACTGTTAACTGCATTAGTTTTAAGGGACTTATCTTTCAAAAAATTTTCTGAGTTCTCCGCGTAATACTCGCAAACCCAGGCGCATTTCTCAATCTCTCCAATCGATTCTGTGATGGGTTTACCCATTTCCGCGGTAATGATTTTTGCATGCTCTGTGCTATTATCTACGAGCGCTTTAGCGAGACCTGAAAAAACACTAATTCGATCACCAATACTAAGATTAGCCCATCCTTTCTGGGCATTTGATGATTCTTTAATTATCTGCTTTGTTGCAGACAAATCAATCTCTTTAAACTCTGCAAAAAGCTCCTCTGTTGCTGGATTTATTGATTTTAATACACTCATTTTAATTTTATTCTGTTATTTTGGATTAATCTATAGGTAAATTTAGCTTTAATTTTCATGGTAGAATATAATAATAATATGGAGATGTAGCAATGAGCGATAGTTTTAAAGTACCCGTACCAGTCAATGAACCAATAAAAGACTACGCCCCAAACTCAGAAGAAAAAAGAAATTTAGTGGATAAAATAAATGAGCTCTCATCGAGTGTGGTTGAGATTCCTATCATCATAAACGGAGAGGAAGTACTAACCGGTGATATGGGTAAATGTGTAAAGCCCTATGATCACTCTCATCTACTTGGAAGATACCACAAAGCTGGAGAGTCTGAGGTCAAAATGGCTATCGAATCATCTATGGATGCATGGAATGACTGGAGTCAAACATCATTTGAGGAGAGAGCGACTATTTTCCTTAAGATGGCTAAGCTTCTAGTTGGTCCCTACAGAGATATTGTTAATGCATCAACAATGCTCAATATGAGTAAAAATGCCTACCAGGCTGAAATTGATGCAGCCTGTGAGCTGATTGACTTCTGGAACTTTAACTGCTGGTACGCTCAAGAGATATATGCTCAGCAGCCAATGTACTCCCCTGAAGGCACCAAAAATCAGACAGAGCATAGACCTCTAGAAGGATTTGTTTTTGCGGTTACTCCATTCAATTTTACAAGCATCGCAGCAAATCTCCCATCGGCTCCAGCGCTAATGGGAAATACCGCCATATGGAAACCCGCATCTAGCACGGTATACCCTGCGTATTTTCTAATGAAACTTTTTAAAGAGGCTGGACTTCCTGATGGAGTGATAAACCTTGTTCCAGGACGAGGCTCTGTGATTGGGGATCAGGTCCTATCTCACCCAAAGCTTGCAGGAATTCACTTCACCGGATCAACTGGAGTTTTCCAGAGAATGTGGAAGCATATTGGAGAGAATATAAAAAGCTATGAATCCTATCCCAGAATCGTTGGAGAAACTGGAGGAAAGGATTTTTGTGTCGCTCATGAATCATGCGATGCCGACGCACTTGCAACAGCAATGACCAGAGGAGCATTTGAATTCCAAGGTCAGAAGTGCTCAGCGATGTCAAGAGCATACATTCCATCGACAATTTGGGATGAGGTAAAGGATAAGTATCTATCTCAGGTAAATGAGCTTAAAATGGGCTCTCCAGAGATTTTTTCAAACTTCATGAACTCTGTCATTGATAAAGATGCCTTCGACTCAATCTCATCCTATATTGATTACGCGAAGGAATCTACCGACGCAGAGATTATAAGCGGTGGTGGATACGATGACTCTAAAGGTTATTTTATCGAGCCTACAACAATACTAACGACGGACCCAAAGTTCAAAACTATGGAAGAAGAGATCTTTGGACCTGTGCTTACGATATATGTCTACAATCCAGAGGATTGGGAAGAAACATTAAAGCTTGTAGATAGCACATCCCCATACGCATTAACAGGAGCGATTTTCTGCAACGAAAAGAATGTTCTAGAGTCAGCGAATAAAACTCTTCGATTCTCAGCTGGTAACTACTATATAAATGATAAACCAACAGGAGCGGTTGTAGGACAACAACCTTTTGGAGGAGGCAGAGCATCTGGAACCAATGATAAAGCCGGATCGATGTTTAATCTTGTAAGATGGGTATCTCAACGTACAATAAAGGAGAACTTTGAGCCACCAACAGACTACAAGTATCCATTTATGGGAGAAGATGAATAGAATAGATGTAAATATAAAATCTGAAGTAGACACTCTAAAGAAGGTCTTGGTTCATACTCCAGGGAATGAAATGAATCTGCTTAACTCACATAACACTAAAGAATTTAATTATGATTTCAATAATAAAACATTTAGTGAGAATAAAGATTTTCTCTTATGGGATGATACCATTTATCTTGAAGGTGCTATAAAAGAACATAAAGAAATGTGTGAGATTATCAACATTCTATCAGAAAATACCGCCTGTGTTCAATTCAAAGATATGTTTAATGAGATGCTTGAGCCATGGAATGATAGAGAAACAATAGCAAATCTATTGTTCACAAGAGATCTAGCATTCTCTTTTGGGAAAACTACAGTTATTTCATGGAATTCTAAATCCGCTAGGAATAAAGAGAATATGCTTACGAAGGCCTTATTTGAGAATCATCCAGACCTAAATAAAAATAGAATGATTTACTTCCATGATAAATTCCCAGAATTAACTATTGAGGGTGGCGATGTAATGATATTTAGCGATGAGATAATTCTCATCGGATTAAGCGAAAGAACAAGAAAGGAATCTGTTGAGGCGCTTATTCCCTATTTCCTTGATGAAGGTTTTACAACAATAATAGGAGTTGAGCTAGAGAAAAAAAGAGCTTTCATGCACCTCGATACCGTGCTTAGTAAAATCAATCAACATGAATATCTTATATATGATTTTGACAACAACCTAAACTACATCAAATTTGAGAGCAGTACCCCAAAGGGTGAGCATATGACTGCACAAAGTCTAAGCTCATTAATCAATGAGCTCGATAGTCAATCAAAATCTTATAAGTGCGCTCCAAATGAGCAGTGGACATGTGGTTCAAATGCTCTGGCAGTTAGTCCAGGAAAAATTCTATTATATGAGCGCAATCAATATACAATACAAAATTTGGTTCAAGAAGGTGGATATAAAGCTTATACACCAGAAGAAATTATAAATGGAAAATCTACCCTAGAAGAAAAAATTGTAGTTAAAATAAATGGTTCTGAACTATCAAGAGGGCGTGGTGGTGCACGATGCATGACGATGCCACTAATTAGAGGGTAATTATGGGACAACAAAATCCAACAGTAATGATATCACTTGGCGGAAATGCGATTAGCCCTAAAAATGAATCAGGGA
The DNA here is from genome assembly GCA_964552145.1 of uncultured bacterium. Taxonomy (GTDB): domain Bacteria; phylum Fidelibacterota; class Marinisomatia; order SCGC-AAA003-L08; family D37C17; genus TMED161. Next base: position 29,314 of record CAZKFO010000008.1, read on the forward strand.
CCATAGAAAGTCAATTTTCTCATACGAGAGAGAGTCTAAAGGCAGTAATGGGGTTCGTGAAAAGACGATACAATATATGCATCTCGCATGGA